>JALVDQ010000036.1 GCA_027008885.1 Thiotrichaceae bacterium
TGAAACGAAAATTTCAGAATTGTTATAAGGTGAGTTTATCAAGAGAGGCGAATAGCCACTCTATTTAACGAACTTGATAAGCTCAGATTATGATGATTGTGGGATTTGCAGTCAATTTCTAGTTCTCGGACAGGCTCCTAGATTACCCGCAAATTTATAAACATGATTCAGGAAAAAATAATGACATACCATGTATACGGCATCGGCAATGCACTTGTTGATATGGAATTTGAGACTAATGAACTTTTCTTAAAACAAAAGGGCATTGAAAAAGGCTTGATGACACTGATCGAAAAAGATCAGCAGGAAGCACTACTGGAAAGTCTGGAAAAAGAATTTGGCATAAAAAAACGTGCCAGTGGTGGTTCTGCCGCAAACAGTATCGTCGCAATCAGCCAATTTGGTGGAAAAACCTTTTATGCCTGCAAAGTCGCTGATGATGAAGCAGGTGAATTTTATATGAAGGATCTGGAAAAAGCCGGAGTAGAAACAAAACTGGCAGACATAAAAGAAGAAGGCGTTACGGGCAAATGCGTGGTGATGGTCACAGAAGACGCTGAACGTACCATGAGTACCTATCTTGGCATAACCAGTGATTTTTCAATTAAGGATTTACACCTGGAAGAATTAAAAAAATCAGAATATCTATACATAGAAGGCTATCTGGTTACCTCCGATGTTTCACGAAATGCAGCCGTACATGCGCGCAAAATTGCCGAGGAAAACCAGGTTAAAACAGCATTTACATTTTCCGATCCTGCCATGGTCACCTATTTCAAGGACGGTGTTACTGAAATTATTGGTGATGGTGTTGATATTCTGTTTTGCAACGAAGAAGAAGCACAGACCTATACCGCAAAGGAAACACTTGACGAGGCGATAACAGAGCTGCAAAAAATTGCCAAAAAAGTGGTTGTAACCCTGGGAAGCAAGGGTGCATTAATCGCTACCGAAGGCAAACGGGTAAATATCGAGGCAAGCCCTGTAAAGGCAGTAGATACAAACGGTGCAGGTGATATGTTTGCGGGTGCTTTTATGTACGCTTTAACCCAGGGCATGAGCGACCGCGACGCAGGAATGCTTGCCAGCGAATCCGCGGCACGCCTTGTTGCAACTTTTGGCGCACGTCTCGAAAAAGATGTGCACCAGGCTATTCTAGATAAATACCTTAATTAGCAAGGTAGTCCGTATGAAGCTTCGCAGAATACGGGGAACAAGGGTTGATCGCATACCCTGATATCAACAGGAGCTAACCGTTCGGTTTTTCTATTAAACAATAATGTGCCTGCTCATCTGGAATATGTTGCACATATTCCCCGTATTCCGCAGGCTTCATACGGGCTACGCAAAAAATATATCAAAAACAGGGGGGATGGGTGGCAGAAGACAGAAGACAGAAGACAGAAGACAGAGGACAGAAGACAGAGGACAGAGGACAGAACCTGTCTGAAAAAATAAATACAATTAAAAATGTATGCTTTTGACCCATATCAACTTTCCAGATTATCACAGATAAATAGTATGGTTTTTTAGTCTACCCTCACTTATGTAAGTAGTGAAGTGAAATACTTATGTGTACTTTAAAAAGATAAAAAATAGGCATAAGCATAATAAGGAGATAGATATGAAGAAACTGCATTCCCTGTTTAAACTGGGATTATTAATATTATTAGGTTATTTGGGGGTGATCAGCACCCAAACCGCATTGGCTGAGGCGGGTTGTTTAAGCTGTCATGCCGGAATCGAAAAAATTCGTGACGATGCCAGCCCGATGATGACCATGATAAAGGCTTTGGGTAGCGGGCACGGCGATTCAGAGGGTTGCATCGTGTGTCACGGCGGTAATCCATCCACAGATGACAAGGAGAAGGCGCATAGCGGCTCGCCTGGTTCACTGGTTGAAGCTAAAGGACCGCAGACGTTTTATCCTGATCCTGGCGCAATGGATATTAACAAGTTTACCTGTGGACAGGCAGCCTGCCATCAGGGTTATCCAGAGCGTTTGGAAAAAGCACTGATGAATACTGAAGCGGGTAAAATTCAGGGTAATTTGCATACCTGGGGCATCAAGGAAGTTCAAAATCATAAAGTGCCCTGGGGTAACTATGATGTAAAAGATACAGATGGTGCAGTGCCAACCGTTGGGACGGATGAATACAAGGAATATATGAAAGTAATGATGGCTGCGCATAAGGATCAGTTTCCAACCGAGTTGAAGCAGATTCCCCAGCCAAGCGTTGAAGAGATTGAGAAAGATCCAAAACTGGCAGGTTTTACTTATCAGCGCCAGCAATGCCAGCGTTGTCATGTCACCGTCAAGGGACGTGAAAAACGCGGTGATTATCGTGGACAAGGCTGTTCTTCCTGTCATATTCCTTATGGTAACGAAGGTCTGTATGAAGGTAATGACCCAACCATTGATAAAAAGCAGAAAGGTCACATGCTGACTCATCAAATGCAGGCAACTCGTAAATCAGTGGTTAAAACGGCTCATGCCGAATATTCTGGTATTCCGGTAGAAACCTGTAATTCCTGTCATAACCGTGGCAAGCGCATCGGTGTAACCTACCAGGGTCTTATGGAGTTTCCTTATGGCTCACCATGGAATGAAAAAGGCATGAAGCAGCCCAAGCTGCATACCAAAAAATACCTCTTTATTTCTGATGACCTGCATCACCAATATAACCAGAGTCGCCCGGGCAACCCCAAAGGTGGCATGTTGTGTCAGGATTGTCATACCAGTATTGATATGCACGGTGATGGAAACTTGCCTGGAACAACGCTGGCTCAGGTCGAAATTGAATGTCAGGATTGTCATGGCACGCCAGAGAAGTACCCCTGGGAGTTGCCACTCGGATATGGTGAAGAATTTAAGCAGGAACTCACCGGCAAGGAACGTGGTTTGGCTGACAAGTTGCTGACCATAACCCAGGCTTTCGCAACCACCTATGAGAAGAAGGACGGTTATCTTAAAACTACCCGTGGTAATCCATTTGGTAATGTGGTTAAAGATGGCGACAAGGTAATTCTGCATTCTGCCACAGGCAATGATTTTGAAGTTCCCATCTTGAAGCAGATTAAGGAAAGCAATTCATGGAAATCTCAGGATGCACTGGTTGCCATGAGTAGCGTTAAAAAGCACAATGATTCGCTGGAGTGCTATACCTGTCACGCTTCCTGGGTTCCACAGTGTTATGGTTGTCATGTGCAGGTTAATTATGGCAAGGACAAGAAAGGCAAGCCTTACCATGATACCGACTGGATCGCTTCAGGTAGCAAGCGTAACGCGGATGGCTCAACCGCAGAATCACCTCTGGGCACCAAAGGTATTCAAAGCCCCGGTAAAGTGTTTGAAACACGTTCTTACCTGCGTTGGGAAGACCCCGTTCTGGGCATCAATGGTGAAGGTCGGGTTACTCCATTAATGCCTGGCTGTCAGGTGGTTTATACCGTTATTGATCGTGAAGGTAAGGCAATTGCGCTGAATCAGGTTGCAAAATCTACGGATGAGCAGCAGGAGCTGGGTCAAAGCAGAACTCCATTGGGTCTGGATATGGCGCCTGTGCAGCCACATTCTGTGCAACGCAAGGCACGTTCCTGTGAATCCTGTCACGATAATCCAAAAGCTATGGGTTATGGTATCGCCGGTGGTGTTTTCCAGACACGTTATGTTGAAGACATCGTTGAAGACCTGATTGATCAGAAAACCGGCAAACCCATACCAAAACCAGGCAACTACAAGATTCAGGTGCCTAAAATAGCGGATATGGATTTTGACTGGTCTACCATTGTAAAAGATGATCAGCAGGTTCAAACCGTGGGTACACACTGGCCATTATCACGTTCTTTACCCAAGGAAATGCGGGATGGTATGGAACGTACAGGCTTGTGCATGGGTTGTCATCGTGAGATGTCAAATGAAGAGTTGTGGAAGAAAGTATCCACTCCTGGCACTTTGAATGACCAACAACACATTGAAATGTTGAACAGATTATTCAAAGCCTATGCCAAATCAAAAGATAAACAGTAATGATATATTACAATTTGATTTGATATAACATGTGTCAATAAAAACCGCCACAGGTTTATTCGGTGGCGGTTTTTTTATGAGATCAAAACCAGGAAAGTAATATGAAAAATAACAAACTTAGTCGATCAAAAAACAGTCAAACAAAAAACGGCTTATTTATTGCTGGTGCTTTACTCGGTTTGCTGAATTACACGATGCTTTCAGCAAATGAAATAAACACAAAAGAAACAGCAACAAAAGGTTCATCCACTTCGTTGACAAATTTGTCATCCCGCTATCGACAGCGTGATGTTTTGCGGCATATTGACCCTCTGGATGCGGGTCGTGCAATGGCGAGTCACCGCGGCAAGAATCCACACAGAAACCTGAGCGCAGATCAGGAAATCAAGGTGGCATTGCAGCACTATCAGGAAGGTCGCAAACCGGAAGCAATGGCAACACTAGGGCAGGCAATTGCTCATTATCCAAAAGCCGCCAAACTTTATGATGTGCGAGCCACGCTGGAATTACAAAGCGGTGAAACCAGCGATGCACTGGCAGATATTGAGAAAGCCGTTGAGCTGGCAAGCGACAATCCAGTTTATCGCGTGAACCGTTCGCAAATCTATTTAAAATTTCATCGTGAAAAGGAAGCACTGGCAGACTTGAACAAGGCGGTTGAACTAAATCCAGACTTGATTCCGGCACGTTTTAACCGGGGTTCCTTGCTGGCTTATCAGGGCAAGAACAAAGCGGCACTGGCTGACTTTGATCACTGCATTGCATTAAACCCGCATTTGCCTGCGCCCTACTTTAACCGGGCAGCAGTTTATAAGGCACTGGGTAAAAAAGAACTTGCGCTTAAAGACCTGCAAAACTTTATTAAAATCGCACAGAACAACTCCTGGAAAAAGTCGGCGCAGGATTTATTAAAAGCATGGAATGAAGAAAAGGAAGTGGCAAAATGAATTTAATAAAAAAGACTCTGTTTAAGAGCTTAATTTTCGGTATTGCCTGCTCTTTTGCACTGTTTGATTCACTCCATGCTGATAGCATGAGCAAACAGGGCGCACAAGCAGTGGCGCTAGCGGCAGAAAATAAAGCAACAAATCAAAACCGGGAGCAGTTTGCATCCTTACTGCAT
>JALVDQ010000037.1 GCA_027008885.1 Thiotrichaceae bacterium
AGGGGGGGTGGGTAGATAATCATTTTTAATGAATTATCAGTTGCTTACAGTTGATTGAAGCCAGCGTGCTTTATACAAACGGTATGGGTCTAAATTGAGCAGCCCAGGGGTTGGGTCTGCGCCACCAGCGTTGTGCTACGGTGGCATATAATGCCCTGAAGTCGGTGGTGTAGACCAGATCGCCGTCGTATAAATCATCTGGTTTCAGGCTGGGCTGTTTGCCGTAGATACTGCCACGCACGCGTCCACCCAGTACAAAGTGAGGTGCAGCTGAACCATGATCGGTGCCGGCACTTTTGTTTTCAGCTACGCGCCGACCAAATTCGGAGTAGGTCATGACCAGTATATTATTCCACATGCCTGCCCGTTTCATGGCGTCGGTAAATGCTTTCAGACCGCCACCGAGGTGATGCATCAGGTTGTTATGCTGATCAACCTGGGAGGCGTGCGTGTCAAAACCTTCCAGCGTGACCTTGTATACGGGCGTGTTCATGCCGTTGATAATCATTTGTGTGACCAGCGCCAGTTTGCGCCCAAAACGACTGGTTGGAAAGCGTACCGGAGATTTTCTGCCCCGATACACGCGCCCCAGTTCACTGGCAGCCGCATTAATCTGGTCTTGCACACTCAGCATATGTGCCAGTGAGGAATTTCTTGGCTTGTAATGCTGCTTGTTGAGGTATTTGGTTTGTCTGAGGAAAGTTGCCGGATCTTCCATGGCTACGGCAGAACAACCCTTGCCGCCCATGGGTCCAAGGTTATTGTCGCCCAGCACAATGCCATTCACCTGATGTGGTGATGCCGGTAGCACCTTGGTTAGCCAGCCCTGGCTGTCATTGTTGTCCGGGGATGCGGATTCCCAAATATCAATGGAGTGAAAATGTGAACGGCTGGGCTTGTCATAGCCAACACCCTGAATCCATGCCATGTGTCCTTCTTTCCAGAGCGGTAAAATCTCTTTTAGGTAGGGATTCATAGCCATATCATTTTTTAGCGGAATGCCGTTTTTTACGCTTAATTTGGGTCTTGCGCGGTGATAATCATCATCACGAAAGGGAATGAGTGTATTTAGCCCGTCGTTGCCACCTTTTAATTCAACCAGTAAAACAATTTGCCCGGGGCGATGGTTTTTGCCGGCAGCAAACAGCATTTCTGGTGCCATTCCAGCCAGAGGAATGAGGCTGGAGTATTGTAAAAAATCACGTCTGTTCATATTGATAAGCCCTACTTTAACTGAAAAACGGGATCAAGTACGAGTGCCCGAATCATTCTTAATTTGCCCGGCGTGGTGGGTAACGCCAATGCGGGAGAAAATGGCAGAAGCCACTTGATCACATTGGAGCCACTGGTTTTTGGCAGATAAGACTGCACTCTCGCCGAGGCTCTGCTATGCCGCGTCAGTTTTGTGAGGAAAGAGGTGCGGACCAGCATGGTCTGGGTATCAATCCAGGCAGTGCCCCCTTCCCAGCCTTTTACGGTAGGTGGATCAAACAGATCCTGCCCCAATAGTTGGGCAATATGTACCAGTTGTGTGTCCGAGAATTTCGGAAATGGCAATGTGCGTAGCGTTCCTACCAGCAGATCAACAGGTGATTTTGTCAGGGTGCCACGGTATTTTTTTGACCAGAATGCATCACTGTTAAGAATCTCGGAAAGCAGTGTTTTAATATCGTAATTTGATTCACGAAAACTGTTTGCCCATTGTTCAATCAGCTCCTCTTCGGGGGGCATATCACTGACAAACTCTTTCCAGAATTTTCTGGTGATGAATTTTGCCGTTTGGGGCTTTTCCAGAATGATGTCTATGATTTCATCACCTGTGAAAGAACCTTTTCTACCGAGAAAAGTAACCGTTTTGTTGTCATGCTTTTTTGGATCATAAACAAACACACCACGATTGCGATCAACTCCCCAGCCGGTAAAGGCAATAGCAGCAGCCTTGACGTCAGCCTCAGTGTAATTGCCTATGCCCAGAGTGAAAAGCTCCATCAATTCACGCGCAAAATTTTCGTTGGGACTACCCTTGACGTTTTTCGAGCCGTCCAGATAAACAAGCATGGCAGGGTCACGCGCGATCTCGTGCAATAACTTGCGAAAGTTACCCATGGCATTTCGGCGTAAAAGCTGATTTTGCAGATACATGAGCCTGGGCTGGGCAACTTTATCCAGTGAAGAGGTAAAGTGATTGTGCCAGAACAGCGTCATGTGCTCATTAACGGGTGTTTTGGTGCGCAATAAATGGCGCATCCACCAGCGTTTGAGACGCTCTCCTTCTTTTATCATCATCATGTGAGCGCGTTGTTTGCCCTTGCCATTGTATTGACTCATGCGTGAAACGATTGCCCATGGGGTTAATCTGGGGAGAGGAGGAGTTTTGCTTGAGCCAGGCTTAAGCAAAATATTTACTGCTTCAGCCCGTGTTTTGCCTTCGAGTGCCTTTAAACCTCCCCATTCTGCTCCAAGAGCAGTGCGACCTACCAGGTGCCGCGTATCAGAGAAACTAAGCCTTCCCATATTTTTTCCTATCTATTTTCAATGCAATATTATTAGTATTGTGACGTTATCATTATTTATTTTTATTGGTGAAGTATGCGCTTGTCGTGCTGAAGTCAATCTGAACAGAAAAAAGCAAGCGTAAAAAACTGACAAGCGGCAGTGAGATACCGACAGTATACCCAAGCAAAGAATGGAATCAAGCATGAAACTTAATCTGGATCAAAATGAGATTGATAAACTGGAGAATGTTCTCGAGAATTTCAAGCAAGACTGGGAGCAGCAACAGGCTGAGAGAGCAAAGCAGTGGCGCTTTAATTTTTTAACCTATTTGGCATTAGTATTGCTGATTTCAGTCATTCTGCCATCGTTATGGTGGTTGAATATCGTTGTTGTGGGCTATTTTGCCGGATCACTCTTCACTATGCTGCGCGGAAGAGTCAGAACCAACAAACAGATTATTGAACATCAAAAACAACTGCGCCTGATTCGTCTCCTGAGAAAGTTCGACGCCTCGCCTTATTCCGATTCCCAAAAACATTAAATCTGTCTGGTGATAGTGAGCCTACTGCGGAAAAACTGAATCAGACAGACTCCAGAATAAAAACTTTACCCTACTCAAAGATGCACATATTCTCGGACAGACTCCTAATAATTCAAGTTTCGGAGTTCAAATCTATCGTTACGCAGAGGAACACAGAGATATTCGCAGAGAAGCACAGAGATTGTAAAGAAGGAAAGCAATTTACACCTCCTTCGTTTTGCACACTTTTGTTTGATACTTTTTATAATGACTCCGTGGTTCTCTGCGAAAAACTCTGCGACTCTCTACGTTACTTAAACTGAATGACTGGAATCAGTGTTTCTATATTGTTTTTGAACTCCGAAACTGAGCTAATAAAACTCAAAACAGTCATCCAAGTGACATTTATTCCGGTTAAGTTCGCATAATATGCCTACAATCTTGAAACATGCGCGATAGACCGCATGTTAATAACAATACAAAAAATGCTGAATTAAACTGAATCTGTGGTCAGGCTTCGGACACAGCGCCATGACAAGTGGCACGCTGGTTCACGGTGGTTATAGTGGCATAGTCAACAAACGCCAGGATTCAGGACAAAAAGTATTAAAAATTCAAATATTAGGTAGGTACACATGAGAACAGACAAATTAACCAGTAAATTCCAACTGGCTCTACAAGATGCACAATCGCTTGCTTTGGGCAAGGATCATCAGTTTATAGAGCCAGTTCACATTATGCTTGCGCTACTCGACCAGGAGGGCGGAAGCGCGCGCGGCTTGCTTACGCAGGCGGGCGTAAATGTCAATCTTTTGCGCTCACAGTTGGGTGAAGCTCTGGATCGTATGCCATCAGTATCCGGTGGTGATGCCGGCGATGTGCATATCTCCAACGATTCATCACGTTTATTAAACGTCACGGACAAGCTCGCACAAAAGCGCAATGACCAGTACATTTCATCAGAGTTATTCATTCTTGCCGCGCTTGAAGACAAGGGCGTGCTGGGTGATATTCTGAAAAAGAATGGCGCGACCAAAGCAGCCATTGAGCAAGCCATTGAATCCATGCGTGGAGGTCAAGCTGTGGATGATCCAAATGCTGAAGATCAGCGTGAAGCACTTAAAAAATACACCATCGACTTAACCGAACGTGCCGAGCAAGGCAAGATTGACCCCATTATCGGGCGTGATGAAGAAATCCGTCGCATGGTGCAGATATTACAGCGTCGTACCAAAAACAATCCGGTCATTATCGGTGAACCCGGTGTGGGCAAGACCGCACTGGTCGAAGGATTGGCGCAACGTATTGTCAACGGCGAAGTGCCTGACAGCGTCAAAGGCAAGCGCCTGCTGGCACTTGACCTTGCTGCCTTGCTTGCCGGTGCAAAATTCCGAGGTGATTTTGAAGAGCGTCTAAAAGCGGTATTAAATGATGTTGCCAAATCAGAAGGTAATATCATTATGTTTATTGATGAAATTCACACCATGGTAGGTGCGGGTAAATCCGATGGCGCAATGGATGCCGGCAATATGCTCAAGCCTGCGCTGGCGCGTGGTGAACTGCATTGTGTGGGCGCGACTACGCTGGATGAGTATCGTCAATACATCGAAAAAGATGCCGCATTGGAACGCCGTTTCCAGAAAATCATTGTGGATGAGCCCACAGTAGAAGATACCGTTGCGATTCTGCGTGGCTTAAAAGAGCGCTATGAGGCGCATCACGGTGTTGAGATTACCGACCCTGCGATTGTTGCCGCAGCGACACTGTCACATCGCTATATTACTGACCGTCAGTTGCCCGACAAGGCGATTGACCTGATTGATGAAGCGGCATCGCGTATTCGTCTTGAAATTGACTCAAAACCAGAGGCAATGGACAAGCTGGAGCGCAAGCTGATCCAATACAAAATCGAGCGTGAAGCACTGAAAAAAGAAGATGATGATGCTTCCAAGAAACGCCTCGCCGAGTTGCAGGAAAAAATTGACAAGCTGGAAAAGGAATATTCTGATCTGGAAGAAATCTGGAAATCAGAAAAATCATCTGTGCAAGGCACGGCACACATCAAGGAAGAACTGGATCAGGCGCGTATCGAGCTGGAAACCGCCCATCGTGCGGGTGATTTGCAGCGC
>JALVDQ010000038.1 GCA_027008885.1 Thiotrichaceae bacterium
TATACCCGTCACACCCAAATTCAAGGAAGGTCAGATTGCTGAACAAATAGCGCTTTATCAGAGTTTGCATGAAGCGCCGTCTGCTGCGTCCATGCCAGTTTCAGCATCACCAGCGGCAAATCCGGCGGCCACTTCACCGGCAGCTCAGTCACAGACTCCGCTATCAGAAAAATTTGCTGCCAGGCTCTCTGATAATCTCAGTGCATCCTTGCCAGTGGATAGCGCAGGCGCAGCGGATACGGGCGAAATTCCACCACTGGGGTTTGCGCTCGCACAGCTTCACGGCGTTTATATTCTGGCGGAAAATGCTGCCGGTCTGGTGATTGTGGATATGCACGCGGCGCACGAGCGTATCACTTATGAGCATCTCAAAAACAGCATGGCGGAAGACAGTATCCGCTCACAGCCACTGCTTGTCCCGCATTCACTCGCGCTGAGCCAAAAAGAAGGCGATTATGCTGAAGAATTTGCAGCGACTTTCCAGAAGCTGGGCTTTGAGCTGAGTCGGCTCTCTCCAGAGCAGATTACTATTCGCGCGGTTCCCAGCCTGCTCAAAAATAGCAATGTTGAACAACTGGTGCGTGACGTGCTCGCTGATTTGATCGAGCACGGCAGCAGTCAGCGTATCGAAGAGGCAATTAACGAGATTTTGTCAACCATGGCATGTCATGGCTCAGTACGCGCTAATCATCATCTCAGCATTACCGAGATGAATGCGCTGTTACGCGATATGGAAAGAACCGAACGCAGTGGGCAGTGCAATCACGGGCGACCTACCTGGACGCAGTTAAGCATTGAGCAGCTGGATAAATTGTTTATGCGGGGGCAGTAGCCCTAATACTCTCGAAAGGCAAATATTTTTACTCAGTGTCAGTTCATGTTAAAGTTACCCGGGAACAAAAAGAATAGCGGAGAAAAGGATGACAGCAGAACTGGAATTACGTTGGTTAAAAACAGACAATATCAAGGGTGCAGCCAAACGATTTGCCGAATTTTGCAAGGAAGATATACGCGAGCAGTCTAAACTGGAAGATTTTGATATAGGGAAATACCAGGAGGCGGTAAAACTGGTATTGAGAAAGCTGGATAATTCAGAATCTGTAAAAGAAATGTTCATTCCGGAAAAGCAACAAGAAGCCGATACAGAAGCAGAGGAGAACAGTAACAATGCTGATTAATTCCCTTTCTGCCAGAAACTTTCGCAAATACCACAAGCTTGAAATCTCTGATATTCCGCAACAAGGTCTTATAAGCATTGCAGGCTCAAACGAATCGGGTAAAACCAGCATTGGCGAGGCAATCTGCTTTGCACTGTTTGGACGAACTTTTTTTCTTGATCAGGACAATCTGCACAAGATTATCTGCTGGGGGCGAGATGCCGCAGAAGTCACCTTAAGATTCAGCCTCGGTGCAAGCGAGCATTATCGTCTCTATCGTAGCCTTGATCGTGATGGCACACGCAAGATCACGCTCTCCAAAGAAATTGCAGAAAATCAGCCTGACGATACCTACGTCACTCTGGAAAACGAGGAACAGGTGAGTGAAGCACTCGACAAGATTCTGGGGTTTGACTATGACGCTTTTATTAATTCATTTTATTTGGTGCAACGTGAGCTAACGACACCTGATCCGCACAGCGACACCATCAGAAAGATGGCTGGAATCAATGATTATGGACAGATAAACGATGAATTAAAACAATCGACAGAAAAGAATAAACAAAAAATTGCCGAGCTAAGCCCTGAAGTAGAAACTACCAGAGAAGCACTTGATGCCGTCGGTATTGATGATACCTGGCTGCCCGATCTGGTTGATGCCGAGCTCACACTGAGCGAAGAACAGCAACGCCGTGAAGCACTGATGGAGCATCTTGACAAAAATGAAAAAGACTATGAAGAGAATATAAAAAGCTATCACAGCATCAGGCGCAGTCGGGGCTTCTGGCGGTTTTTGTCCGTTCTGCTGTTCCCTCTTATGATTATTGCCTGGGTTCTCTGGGGTTTATATAAAAGCAGACCGGAATTGTATGAAGAATTGGCAATCAAGGCTTTTGGGCTTGATGAATTGCCACTAGTCCTTGAACAAACCAGCGCATTTCTGTTGCCCGCCGCACTATTCATCACGCTATTATTCTTTATCGTGTTGTTACTAAAGCAAAAAGCCACAAACAATTTGCGAATGCTGCACGCAGAAGCAGAGGAAATTAGTCAAAGTATGCGTGAAGGGCATCGTTTTATTACCACACAGGTTGAAACTTTGCTACCTGAACGAGTCGTGCAATTACTGCATGAGCGCAGAGAAGGAGAGTCAACCTTGCTGATTATTCCACCGCGCGAACAGTTTACCAGGTTGTCCCAGCTCATTGAGGATATGCCTTCCTACAAGGCGAATGCAGAAGAAGTCAGCAATGCCATTATGAGAATATCCAATTCACTAAAGAGCCAGGATATTGAAATTGTTGATCTTGCAAGAGGACTGGTTGATGATATAGAACAGGAACGGCAACGCTCGGATGAAGCAGGCAAAATACGCTCCACACTCAAGGTACTGGAAAGTGCTGTCAACAAGCATCAGCATGAAATTGAGATTAATGATATTTCGATCAAACTGTTGCAACGGGCGGCAAGTGGATCAATCGAATTATTTAATAAAAATATTGCCAAAATTCTGGCAGATGCCCTGCCCAAATTTACTCAGGGTCGATACAGCAAAATACACATAGCCGACGATTTGAGCGTGCAGGTGTACTCTGATGAAAAACGTGATTATATGGACTTTGACGAGATTTCATCCGGCACCCAAAGACAGATCATGCTGGCACTGCGAATGGCAATGTCAGAAGAACTCGCCAAAAACACCGGCAATGAGCAACAGTTTATTTATCTCGATGAGCCGTTTGCATTCTTTGACCAGACAAGAACACACGCCACACTAGAAGCCTTGCCACAGGTAAGTAAGATCATTTCACAAATCTGGGTTGTGGCACAGGAGTTTCCTGATGATATTGATGTTGACAAGGTTATTTATTGTCCGGAAGATAGTGCCGAGCTTATTGTTTAGGAGTCTGTACAAGGTCTGTCCAGGACAGGACTAGCGACCTGCAAAAACGCTCTTCTGTACTCTGACACCGTACACACCCATCCCCCTGTTTTTTACATATTTTTTGTGTAGTCGGTATTGAGCATGTAATTGCGTAGGGTTGGTGGAGTTTATGCAAGCAACCAGGATTCGGTTGCTTACGCATGGCTGCACCAACCCTACGCAAATGCCCTCTGTCTTCTGTCCTCTGTATACCCATCCCCCCTGTTTTTTATATGTTTTGACAGACTCCTCCGGAAGCCTGTCCAGCTAAATGTAGCGTCTTTTAAGTACCCAAGCAAAAGATCAGAAAACAGGGGCTAAATTGTTAGATTAATTTTGAGCGGGTACTTACTCCATTGCTTCAGGATTTGGCGGCGCTTGCCTTTTTTTGAGGTTCCTTGTTTTCATAGATCAGATAGGGCTGTGAATCGCCATTAATCACTGATTCGTCAACCACTACCTTGCTAACACCTTCTAGCGAGGGGATATCATACATGGTGTCGAGAAGAATTTTTTCCATGATCGAGCGCAAACCACGCGCACCTGTCTTTCTTTCCATGGCTTTTCTTGCGATTGCATGTAATGCTTCGTCACGAAAATCAATTTCCACGCCTTCCATCTCGAAGAGTTTGCCATATTGTTTGGTTAATGCATTTTTGGGTTCGGTGAGGATACGCACAAGAGCATCTTCATTTAATTCTTCAAGTGTTGCGATAACTGGCAAGCGTCCGACAAATTCAGGAATCAGACCATACTTCACCAGGTCTTCTGCTTCAATCGACTTGATCACTTCGCCAAAAAGTTTGTCGTCATCTGGTGCTTTTACATCTGCCGAAAAGCCTATGCCGCTTTTTTCTGTACGGTTCAGAACTACCTTGTCCAGACCAGAGAAAGCGCCTCCGCATATAAACAATATATTTTTGGTGTCAACCTGCAAAAATTCCTGTTGCGGATGTTTTCTTCCTCCCTGGGGAGGAACTGAGGCGATCGTTCCCTCGATAAGTTTCAACAATGCCTGCTGAACACCTTCGCCGGATACATCACGAGTAATGGAGGGGTTATCAGATTTGCGTGAAATTTTGTCAATTTCATCAATATAGACAATGCCTGTTTCAGCCTTGGCGACATCATAGTCACACTTTTGCAGTAATTTCTGAATAATGTTTTCTACGTCCTCTCCCACATAACCTGCTTCGGTCAAGGTTGTAGCATCTGCCATGGTAAAAGGAACATCAAGCATACGCGCCAATGTTTCAGCCAAAAGCGTTTTACCACTTCCGGTTGGTCCGATTAGCAGGATATTGCTTTTGGCAAGTTCAATATCATCTCTGCCCGCATTGCTTTCCATGCGTTTATAGTGATTATAAACGGCAACTGAAAGCACTTTTTTGGCGGCATCCTGGTCAATAACGTAATCATCCAGAAATTCGTTTATTTTTTTCGGAATGGGAAGGCTGCTATTTTCATTTTCATTCGTATCCTGCAATTCTTCAGTAATAATGTCATTACAGAGATCGACACATTCATCACAAATGAAAACAGAAGGACCGGCGATAAGTTTTCTTACTTCATGCTGACTTTTTCCGCAAAAAGAGCAATACAGTAGTTTCCCTTCTCCTTTCTCTCTATTTTTTTTATCATTACTCATTGATACAAAACCTCAAATTAAACCTTTATAGATAATCCCTAAAGTTAATCCTAAATGGACAAAAAGTACAGTAAGAATAGATGAAAGCAGGTTAATTATTTATTTTTAATGATTTCACAGCAATTCAGAGCATCTGACCACATACTACAAATCAACAAGATACGATCATATTCCAATTTACTTTTCCAGATAAATACTGTAAATAATAGATGCTTTACCACTAGTGTCCCAACGTTAAATCGAATAAATTCAATTGCTTAGGATTATTCTCATCCTCATTTTTGTTTTCCAAATTTGTAAGTAGTTGATCTAATGGTGTTTTCTCAAAAAGGCTGAGGCTTAAAA
>JALVDQ010000039.1 GCA_027008885.1 Thiotrichaceae bacterium
TTGCCCCGCCCCATTAGCCTCAGCCTGTGCAGCAGTTGGCTTTTGCGAGTTTATATTGATCGCAGGGGAAGGTATGTTATTTTGTTGTGATGTTTGCTGGTTTCTAAAAGAAAGCGGATTTTCCTTGTTTTTTGCCTGATCAAAAATAGTCATTGTGCCAATAATGGCTAACAATAAAACAAGTCCGATAATAATTCCCTTGATTAATTGCCCTACCCCACTTGATCTATTCATGCTTTTTCCCTGATAAACTGTAAATCACATTCCCTTGTTGCTTTTGAGATTGCGCATTATTTATGCTTATACTCTTCACCCTTAAGATTTCTCAATTAGGGTGCATCATTTTTGTGAAGAGCAATATTTTCAAGTATTTACAACGCGGCTATTCGCAAAACAAGATGTCTCTCTAATAGAATATTCTTGAGCGCGAAGAGTGCTTTAAGCATTCTCAAATAAAGATAGTATAACTCAAATCGGTTTGTTTTTTATATTCCAAATTCTTGAAAAGCAGTGTTTAAGCCCATACATTTTTGCCAACCTGATTTTTATAACCAATTTTTTAAAGGATTCAAAAAATGGCTGAAACTAAAGCTAAAAAACAAAATATGGAATTTCAGACCGAAGTGAATCAACTACTTCATCTAATGATTCACTCGCTATATTCAAATAAAGAAATATTTATGCGTGAACTGATCTCAAACGGATCAGATGCCTGTGACAAACTGCGCTTTGAAGCAATCTCAAACGATGCGCTATATGAGGGCGATCCCGAGCTGCGCATTGAAGTTGAGTATGATGAAAAAGCGAATACAGTGACCGTGCGTGATAATGGTATTGGCATGAATAGTGATGAGGTCGTCGAAAACATCGGTACCATTGCCAAGTCCGGGACTAAAGAGTTTTTGGCAAAGCTTACTGGTGACGCAGCGAAGGATTCCAATCTGATTGGTCAGTTTGGCGTAGGTTTCTATTCCTCCTTTATTGTTGCCGACAAGGTAACGCTGAAAACACGCAGGGCTGGTGACGATAAAGCTAATGGTGTTATCTGGGAATCTACGGGTGAAAACGGTTTTACACTGGAGCAGACCGAACTTGATAAACATGGCACCGAGATCACTCTGCACCTGAAAGAAGAAGAAAAAGAATTTGCAAATAACTGGCGACTGCGCTCGATTATTTCGACCTATTCCGACCACATCCCGCTTCCTGTAAAGATGAAAAAAACCGATGAAGAGGGCAATCCAACAGACGAGTGGGAGGTAGTGAACAAGGCAAACGCACTTTGGACAGAGTCTAAAAGCAGCCTCAAAGATGAAGATTATATCGAATTTTACAAGCACATCTCGCATGACTGGGAAGATCCCCTGGCATGGAGCCATAATCACGTTGAGGGCAAGCTGGAATACAAATCATTGCTTTATATTCCTTCAAAAGCACCCTTTGATTTATGGGAGCCTGAACAGAAAAACGGCATCAAGCTTTATGTGCAGCGCGTCTTTATTATGGACGACACCAAAAACCTGATGCCACATTATCTGCGTTTTGTCCGTGGTGTGATTGATTCAAATGACCTGCCACTGAATGTATCACGCGAAATATTGCAAAGTAACCGTGTGGTTGATTCAATGCGCAAGGCATCCGTTAAAAAGGTGCTTGGTCTGCTGGAAAAAATGGCAAAAAATGAGGAAGAAAAATACCAGAAATTCTGGTCAGAATTTGGCAAGGTCTTGAAAGAAGGTCCTGGCGAAGATTTTGACAACAAGGAACGCATCGCCAAATTACTGCGCTTCTCGTCAACCTATGATGATGCTGAAGAACAGAAAGTCACGCTGGAAGATTATGTTTCCCGCATGAAAGAAGGACAGGAAGAAATTTATTACATCACTGCTGATACCTTTGCCTCAGCCAAAAATAGTCCACACCTGGAAGTCTTCCGCAAAAAAGGCATCGAAGTGCTGTTACTCAGTGATCGTGTTGATGAGTGGATGGTTAATGGTCTACGCGAATTTGATGGCAAAAAGCTCCATTCTGTTGCCAAAGGCGAGCTTGATCTGAGCAAATTTGAAACCGAAGAGGACAAAAAAGAACAAAAAGAAGTTGAAGAAAAATCAAAAGGCTTGCTCAAGCACCTTAAAGAAGTATTGGGTGACAAGGTAGAAGATGTGCGTGTATCGCATCGCCTCACTGCATCACCCTCCTGTATTGTGCTCAATGAGCATGATATGGCGCTTTATATGCAAAACCTGATGAAACAGGCAGGGCATGAAATGCCAAGTAGCAAGCCGGTTCTTGAAATTAATCCGGCTCATCCACTGGTTGAACGCATGCAAGCCGAGACAGATGATGAACAGTTTGCTGACTGGGCTGATATTCTGTTTGACCAGGCTTTACTGGCAGAAGGTGCGCAGCTGGAAGATCCCGCAGGTTTCGTAAGCAAGCTGAATAAACTGATGTTAAAAATGGGATAAATTAGACAAGACCGGATAAGCTTGTGCCATCCGCCAGTATTGCGTGTTTAACACATCTGCCGGATGGCGTAGCATTATCCCGAGTAGTGTAGCGTAATCCAGCATAGTGCCACGCTCTTGTCGGGTTACGCTCATTCAGGCTTAGCTGCCTAATAATATATCACCTGAAAAGCCCTGGTTTTCAAGTATACGGCGCAAGCGCCTCAAGGCTTCCATTTGAATTTGTCTTACCCGTTCTCTGGTTAAACCCAGCTCTTCCCCTACCTGCGCCAGGGTTGAATTATCATGTCCATGCAAGCCAAAGCGTCTCACAATAACTTCCTGCTGTTTTGGTTCTAATTGCTCTAACCAGCTTTCGACAGAGTTATGCACCACTTCGTCGTTGATGACATCTTCCGGTTCCTGTTCACTCTCTTCAGAGACAAAATCGACCAGTGGATTATTACTTTCCTTGCCGATATTAATATCCAGTGAACTCACGCGCTCACCATAATTTAATAATTTCTGAAGTTTTTCTGCGGGCTTGCCCAGGGCTTCTGCCACTTCAGCGATAGTGGGTTCTTCTCCGGTTTCCTGGGTGAGTTGCTGCATTTTGCGGTAATACTGGTTGATTTCTTTATTGATATGAATGGGCAAACGTATGGTGCGTGACTGATTCATCAAGGCGCGTTCTATATTTTGGCGAATCCACCAGGTTGCATAGGTGGAAAAACGAAAACCGCGTTCCGGATCAAATTTCTCAACGGCATGAATTAATCCCAGATTGCCTTCCTCAATCAAATCAGGGAGTGGAAGCCCTCGATTCATATAGCGGCGCGAAATTTTTACGACAAGGCGTAAATTGCACACAATCATTTTATGCCGACCGCGTGCGTCACCCAATCTTGCCAAACGTCCGAATTTTATTTCTTCCTCAGGTGTTAATAATGGTGAAAATTCAATTTCTTTTAAATAGAGATGTATCGCATCCAGTTCTTTTCTGGAAACTGCGGGTTTTTTTAAAGGGGGCTTTAATCCGCCTTTTAAATCATTTTTTAAGCTGTTGTCATCATTATTTTTATAATCGCTGTTATCATCGTTATTGTTTAAAACATTACTGTTTAGGGTATTAGCGCTTTCCTTTAAAGAAACAAACTCATTTGATACTTCATTATTATGCGGAACTCTTGCTGGGGCTACAGGTTCAAATTGCATCGTCATCTCCATGGTACTGTAAACATCATTTATTCACCTGAATCCGTGATTTTTACTGCCCTATTTTCACTGCAAGTAGTGGCATAAAGTAGTGTCATAGAGTGCCATAAGTGAAGTCACTAATTCAGGTTTTTATATTAAGCAGAATTTACTGCCATTCCCTCAACCAACGGAAAAATTGATTTCAGGTCTCCTTCGTCGTTTAAGTACCCCTCAAAATTAATCTAACAATTTAGCCCCTGTTTTCTGATCTTTTTCGTTATTGCTTTGCTCACATAGCCCACTATGCTCCCGTCGCGATGCCTTGAATATCAAAAAACAGAAACGAAATTTTGTTAAATTAATTTTTCCTGGGTACTTATCATTTTTTATACAAATGTAAAAATTAATAAAATTATTAACTTACCCCAACATTACCACACAAAATATATAGATATCTACCTCTTTTGGAATATAATTGCATTATTTCAATAGCTATTATTAATGATAGCTATACCTATGTTTTATAATGGTTTTATTTCTGTATAAATTTTAACAAACGCTCTATCGCTTGCTGTAATCTTTCCATATCTGTCGTATAGGCAAATCTGACATACTGTTCGGGACGATGCATTCCAAAATCAAGACCCGGAGTAATTGCGACGCCTGTTTTTTCAAGTATCCGGGAAGACAGCATCATGCTGTCTGCGGAAATCGCGCTGCAATCGGCATACAAATAAAATGCGCCCTGTGGAACAGCAGCTATTTTGAAACCTAAATTTGACAATTCTGGCAACAACAAATCACGACGCTTTTTAAACTCATTTCTACGTTGCTCCATAATCTCGAGACTTTCATCGCTAAATGCTGCAAGCGCGGCATATTGCGCCGGAGTTGGGGCGCATAAAAAAATATTTTGTGCCAGTCTGTCCAGTGCTTCAAGGTACTTTTGCGGTGCGACAACCCAGCCCAGGCGCCAGCCAGTCATGCCAAAATATTTTGAAAAGCTATTGATGACAAACAAATTATCTGTATTTTCCAGAGAAAGAGCCGTTGCTGTGCGTTCTTCTCCGGGTTCTTCATAAGTCAGGCCGTGGTAGATTTCATCAACAATCAATGCCGCTGTCTGACTACCTTGCGATTGCTTCAAAACAAGCCTTGAAATATCACTTAATTCTTGTTTGCTTAAGACTGAACCCGTTGGATTTGCAGGTGAAGCCAACATCAGGGCACGGCTGCGCTCTGACCATTTCTGTTTGATGTCTTGCAGGGTTGGTTGATACCGATTTTGTGCATCGCTATTAATGGCTACAGGTTTTCCATTAAAAAGTTCCACATAATGACGATTGCAGGGATAGCCAGGATCAGGCAACAAAACCTCGTCACCCGGATTAACAAGTACCGCCAAAACCAGCTGTAAAGCTCCGGTAGCACCTGGTGTAATCAGGATTCTTTGCGGAGAAATATCCACCCCGTAACGCTCTGCATAAAAATTTGCA
Organism: Thiotrichaceae bacterium; assembly: GCA_027008885.1. Taxonomy (GTDB): domain Bacteria; phylum Pseudomonadota; class Gammaproteobacteria; order Thiotrichales; family Thiotrichaceae; genus Cocleimonas. Next base: position 5,141 of record JALVDQ010000039.1, read on the forward strand.
ATGGCTTCCCGCAGCTCCAGGATTCCTGCCGCAGGCGTATATTGGGTTAAACCGCGATTCAATGCCTTTTTAGCCGCAGCAATTATGGGTTCTGGTGTCGAAAAATCAGGCTCTCCAACTTCCATATGAATAACATCATGCCCGTCTTTTTGCATTTCTTTGGCACGTTTTAAAACCCTCATCACATGGAAAGGCTCAATAAAATCCATTCTTGATGCCAGATTTATTTTTTTATCTGGTTTATTATGTGTACCCATTAAATTTACTAACTCCAAGCTGGATCAAATACAAAAAATGCTAAAAAAATATCTCTTCGCCCTGCTTATCTTATACCTGTCAAGCAGTGTTGCAATAGCTTTTCCGCGTAATGACTCAAAACCTGGTGGTGTCGCAATTATTCCGGTTGCACCCGCATCTACTGGCAAACCCTATGTCAGTTATCATGCCAGACCTGTCGCCCTGGTTAAAGGCAAAAGAAACTGGCTGGCAATTATCGGTATTTCCTTAAAAACCCGACCCGGAACTGAGCAAATAAAAATCAGGACGGCTACGGGAAAAGTCCATTATAAAAAGTTTAAAGTAAGAGCCTATCATTACCGCACCCAGCGTTTAAGCATAAAAAACAAAAATAAAGTGAATCCCAACAAGAAATCGCAAAGAAGAATCGAGCGTGAGTTTTTTATAAAACAAAAACTTAGAAAAACCTTCTCGCCAAATCCACCGCGACTTAATTTTATTAGACCCACCACTGGCAGGGACAGTGGACGCTTTGGCTTAAAACGCATTTTAAACGGGCAGAAAAGAAACCCGCATAGCGGAATGGATATTGCCGCGCCCCGAGGACGCAGTGTAAAAGCACCTGCCGCAGGCAGAGTGATCTTTACCGGCAACCTGTTTTTTACCGGAAATGTCATTTATCTTGACCATGGAAATGGGTTAATCAGTCTGTACGCCCATTTAAGCAAAATAAATGTAAGAAAAAATCAATGGGTAAGGCAGGGGCAGATTATTGGCAAAGTAGGCAAAACAGGACGTGTCACAGGTGCTCATTTACACTGGTCAGTTTACCTGAACGGAAACGCCGTAGATCCCGCCCTTTTTATTAAATAAACCCCAAAAGAGAAGCAGGGCATAAAAAATAGTCATTAAGTATAACTCTGATTTATAAGGTAAATTTATCGAATTTGCAGATAAAGCAACAATAAATTCAGACTAATGGTCTTTATTCAGGTTTTATTAAGCCAGTCCCTAGTATCCTATACGCAACTTCAGCAGGAAAGTCGTTTTTCAAAGGGGTTTGTGGTACGACTTTTCGTTGAATCAATAAATTCTGACTCCTAAAAATAAATCGTCATCACTCTGGCTAACACGGAATTTATGATCAACATGCTGAAATTAATCAAACGCACCATTATACGGCGTTTATTGGGGAGCTGTCTAATGGACTCATGCGTTTGATCGCTATCATGTATACGGGGGTATCTCTGATAGCAAAAATAAAAACGAGCCTTTACGGCTCGTTTTTTTTTTGCCTGGAAATAGAGGACAGAAGACAGAAAATAGCATTTCGCTAATCCAAGCTACGCAAAAATATATAAAAAACAGGGGGGATGGGTATTTATCCTGTCAAAGAACCCGCTTTGGTGGTGTCGTAATCGGTGTTTTCTTTACGCCATGTTCTACTGCCATGACCGCAGCGGTGATTCTTGAACTGATATTCAGCTTTCGCAAGATTGCCTTCACATGCAGTTTTACGGTTCCGTCTGAAATACCCAAATTACGCGCAATCACCTTGTTGCTCTGCCCTTCCGCCAGTAGTGTCAAAATTTCAAACTCCCGGGGTGTAAGAATCGCAAACGGGTCTTCCTGCTCCTTTTCTTTTTCATTTTTATCACCCTGCACGGCACTTGCCAGTACCGGAGCCAGGTCAGGGGCTACTACGGTTTTGCCCGCAATAATATCGCGCAAGGCAACCACCAGATCATCCGGCTCCATATCCTTGAGCAAATAACCCTGCGCGCCATTGCGCAGTGCACCAACCAGGTCACTTTCATCGCTGCTGGTTGTCAGCATTGCAACAGGCAAATCAGGATGCGCTTCCTTGAGCTTTTTTAGAACACTGATACCATCCATCTGTGGCATTCGCATATCCAGCAGAACAATATCGAGTTCTTCTTCATCCGCAAATTTCAAGCCTTCTGCACCACTGCCAAGTGCCGCAACCACGTTAATTTTTCTACGGGTTAATAAATCACACAAGCCTGCACGAAACAGGGTGTGATCATCTATTAATAGAATTCGTTCATTCATTCGAGATTCCTTAAGTTTCTTTTGTTACGGTGTTTACAGTGTTGATGCTATTGTTATCCACATCAAAGCTTAGCTGTACCAGTGTACCTTCGCCATCTTCACTATCAAACTGTATTTCACCATTTAATCTTTCTGCTCTTTCCCGCATCACCATCAGACCGATATGCTCCCCGGTATCATCATTCGGTCTGGAACGATCCAGCAAGCCCTTGCCGTCATCTTCAACCAGTACGCTGCAATGACCTTCTTCGGTACTCATCATCAGAATCCGCACATTTTCTGCATTGGCATGTTTCTTCACATTTGCTAACGCTTCCTGAACAATACGCACAACTTCTATTTCAGAATCTCGTGACAGCTCTTCCAGATTCCAGTTGTGATAGAAGAATACATCAATATCAGTTTCCTGTCTGAAGCGCTCAACCACACGTTCTACAGATCGTACCACACCTTTGCCATCATAGGGCGCTCTAAAGTGAGTAATAAGGCTGCGCAGTTCCGCATAGGCATCGTCAATGGTAGTCTCAAGCCCTTCAAGTTCTGACCAGATGCTTTCTTCATCCCCCTGATGCAATGAATCATCAAATAGCCTGACCTTGAAACGCAAGCTCGCCAGGGTCTGCGCCAGTGAGTCATGTAGCTCATGTGCCATGCGGGTTCTTTCCTCGATAATAGACAGGGTACGCGCATCTTCTTCAACTCCCGCTTTCTCGATTGCCATTCCCAGGTGCTGACCGATGCTTTCCAGCAATTCATGTTCGCCTTCCAGAAAGCGATGTTGTTTGCGCGGCACAAACAGATTATAAACACCCAGTGTTTTGCCACGATATTGCAAGGGAATAGCCAGCAATTCGATATCATCATCATCCCTGAAAAACTTGCCATCCCTGATCAGCCCGCAACGCCGGCTATTGGAATTAATCATAACAGTCGCATCGGTTAATGCGCGACCACACAGGCAATCATGCGCTGGCAGCGTTTCTTCCTGCCTGATAACTTCCTTGCTTAAACCGATGCTGGCAACCAGGCGCATATTATCGTCTTTATCCAGCAAGCGAACCGTGGCTGCCTGGGCATTAACCACCGACGTCAATGTGTGTAAAAAGCGTTGCAGCAGGTCTTCCAGATTTTGTGATTTATTGATGCAGGATGCCACATCATAGAGCACACTGAGATAGTGTTTTTTCTGTTTTATATGCGCTTCCTGACGGGACAGGCGTTGCTGCTGGAGCCGCGTAAGTGCTTCGTAATCAGCCGCTATCTTGTTGATATGCTTTCTTATTCCTCTGGATGGACAGCGTTCGGTGCGCACCGGCATACGCGCCGCAAAATCCCCTTCAAGCAGCTGATTGGCCCATACCGACAGATCATTACTAAAGCGGCTAAACTGTCGCCACATCCAGAACAACAGCAGTAGCACCCCGGTTCCCGCAGAAAGCCACAAAAAGGTCATGAGTGGAGCCAGCCAGGGGGGAACCTGCTCTGCCGCAATCGCCCAAAAGTAAGTTGCACCGATACCAATAAAAAGCAGGAACAAAACAAGTAACACCAGCCGCGCGCGCCACGGAAATTCTATTAACGCCTGTTTTTTCAGCTCTCCGGTGGTATTTTTTACATCATGCTTCAAGGGCTCCCCTGCGGTCTCCCGAGTTGGGGAGGTAGCCAGCTCCTCAGCAGTAGCATTATTAGCATTATTAGCAATGCTGCTGCCAATATGGCTGATACCAGCATCCCTGCCATCAGCCGTCTTGACTGAAATTTGTGCTACGCTGTCCTGTGACATGATCTCAATTCCACCCTCTTGCTCGCACATTCTCTGCGCATGACTCTATACAACTCAATTACGCCTCTGTTGGCGGTTTATAGTTGGGATCATTTGGATTCAGAAAAATAATTTCATGCTTGCCATCAATCTCAACATAATCCATCGTCATTCCAGTAATCAGTGGTATCGAGGCTGCATCTACCACAAACTGAATATGCTTTTCTTCAAACTGCTTGTCAGTCTCATGTATGTGATCATCAAAGCCCATATTATAATGAAACGAGCCATCTGGCATGACCTTTATCGCTACTCTCAAGGGTAATTTTTCACCCATTTGTTCGAGTGAAATTAAAACTTGCTTTGCAGCCGCATCCGTTATCTTAAACATTGAATTACATCCTGGTTTTTACTTTGTGAATTTTATCTATAAAGCGTTGCGCCCAATGAAAACGGTCAGTATCCCGCATGTGTGAATAATTGGCTAACAGATTTTTATAAACCCAGCCATCGTAGTCACCATTAATACCAACCCCTCTATGAACCTTATAAGCAAATTTACCTTTCGATTCAAGCGCTTTCTCCAGAGAACCGCCATGACACACGAGCGCAGAGTAATGAAACTCATGTGCATTAATAATAGGCGCCCTGCCTGTTGTCGCCCCGCCTGTTTCTGACCAGGGCATAAATGGAGTTTCCTGTAGCTTAACATACCCCCTGCCCTGTGGCTTTTGATGCATAACAGCATCCGCAGGAATAATACCGACCATCTCGGCTGTCTCGCCATGCCACTGGATAGTTTGAGACAAATACATCAGCCCGCCACATTCGGCATAGGTTGGCAAACCTGCTTCAATCGCATCAAAAATACTCTGGCGCATGGATTTATTTGCCGCAAGCGCCTGCATGTGCGTCTCTGGAAAGCCACCGCCAATAAACAGACCATCGAGATCAGCGGGCAGGCATTGATCATTTAAAGTATCAATTTTAACCAGTTCGGCGCCTGCCTCTTCAAGTGCCTGCTTGTCACCTGCGTAATAAAAACCAAAGGCAGAATCCTCACAGATTCCCAGGCGCACCTTTTTTCTTCTTATGCCTCTTGCTGTACTGCCACTATTACTCACTCGTTTAGTCCCGGAGTTTTCGTCAGATACATTCTGAAACGGGAGCGCAGGTGCCTGGCTGGCGATTTCAACAAGTCTTGCAAGATCGACTGAATCCGCAACAACTTGCGCAATAGCAGCAATTTTTTGCGCAGCACCCTGCCCTTCATTGCTGGGTTTTAAGCCCAGATGACGCTCATCCACTTCCAGCCGGGGATTTTTCTTTACCACACCTAACACCGGAATATCCGTATATGCTTCTGTTACAGCGCGCAGTTTGCTCTCATGCCGCCCTCCCGATGACAGATTATAGATGACACCCGCAATATTTATGTGCGTATCAAATTGCTGATAGCCCATCAGCAACGGCGCCACACCGCGTGTCACACCGCGCGTATCAATCACAAGTATAACCGGGGTTTGAGTCAGTTTTGCAACAGCCGCATTGCTATCCGAACCATCCAGCGCAACGCCGTCATACAGACCTTTATTTCCCTCGATAATACTTATGTCGGCATTGTCGGCAGATGCACAGAGCGTCCGCAGAATTTCCTCATGCGACATCGTATTAAAATCAAGATTGTGACACGCCCTGCCCCCGCTCGCCTGCGTCAGCCACAGAGGATCAATATAGTCAGGACCTTTCTTGAAAGGCTGCACCAGCAAACCCTGAGAATGCAAGGCAGCACATAAACCAATCGAAAGAGTGGTTTTGCCTGATGATTTATGTGCGGCTGAAATATAAATCCGTGGAACCTGCATCAGCATATTAATACCCATCCCCCCTGTTTTTCATATATTTTTGCGTAGCCTATGTTGAGCATGTAATTGCGTAGGGTTGGTGGAGTTTACGCAACCAACCAGGATTCGGTTGGTTGCGCATGGCTGCACCAACCCTACACAACTGCCTTCAGTCTTCTGCCCTCTGCCTTCTGCCTTCTGTCCTCACCCATCCCCCCTGTTTTTTACATATTTTTGCGTAGCCTGGATTAGCGTAGCGCAATCCAATCTACGAAACTATTTTTTAAACTGCAAACACAGGTTTTCATCTACTCCCTGAAGATTTGAATAATTTTTAAAAGAGGGGGTTTTTATTATAGCAATTTCCTGCATAATCGCCCGCCTTGGAAAATTAATAAAATCAGGATAAAAACAATGTGGTTTAAAAATCTCTATCTGTTCAAATTTGAAAAAGACTTTACACTCAATGCCGAAGAACTGCACGCTGAACTTTTAAAAAAGCCTTTTACCCCCTGCTCGCCAAGCCAACGCGAAAGTATGGGCTGGGTAGCCCCCATAGGAAAGGGAGAATCACTCACACATTCATCCAACCGCTATATTCTGTTCACCATGGCAAGACAGGAACGTCTTTTGCCTGCCACCGTCATTAAGGAAACCTTGCAGGAAAAGGTAGAAGAAATAGAGAATGTCGAAAACCGCAAAGTCAGTGCGCGCGAGAAAAAAGAACTACGCGAAGACATCGAGCACGAATTACTGCCAAGAGCCTTTACCCGCACACAAAAGATAGATGCCTGGATCGACCCCACAAATGGCTGGCTGATTCTCAATACCACATCTGCCCCGCGTGCTGAAGAATTTACCAAATTATTGCGCAAAACGCTGGGAAGCCTGCCTGTTGCACTACCTGAATCAAAAGTTTCTCCTGCGGTTGCCATGACCCAGTGGCTAGGCAGCCAAAAACTGCCCGAACCCTTTACACTCGGCTTTGAGTGCGAATTAAAAAATCAGGGCGATGACAAAGGCACAGCAACCTTCAAACAGCATGATTTAACCCTGGAAGAAGTACAAAGCAGTCTTGAGGCTGGAAAATACGTCAGCAAACTCGCAATTGAATGGGATGAAAAAATCAGCTTTGTACTCAGCGAAGACTTGCAAATCAAGAAACTAAAATTCCTCGACGTAATGGAAGAGCAATTAAAAGATAACGACCCGCAGACACATGAAGAACATCTGGATATTGCATTCTCCCTGATGACGGGCGAAGTTTCCCTGCTGCTGAAAGATTTGCTCAGGGCACTTAGCTAACCTGGCTCAGAGCTAATAAGCTATACTCAAGCGAAAAGTGTATACATAACATCCTCTGGATTAAAAAAATGACCGCAAAAAAAGCAGTGCAAGGCGTAAAATTACGCGGTGCAGAAAAAGTCGCGCGTATACCTGTAAAGGTCGTGCCAAGTAAAAAAGTCAAGCGCAAACCCGCCTGGATTCGTGCCAAAGCGCCCACCACCACAGAAGTTAAACGCCTGAAAAAAGTCTTGCGAGAACAAAAGCTGGTGACCGTCTGTGAAGAAGCCGCCTGTCCCAATCTGGGCGAATGCTTCACCAAAGGCACCGCAACTTTTATGATTATGGGCGATATTTGCACCCGTCGCTGCCCCTTTTGTGATGTTGGGCACGGTCGCCCCGAACCTCTCGACCCTAATGAACCCGACAGCCTTGCAGAAACCATTAAGGCAATGTCACTCAATTATGTGGTAATTACCTCGGTCGATCGTGATGATTTACGCGATGCTGGCGCACAACATTTTGTTGACTGCATCCAGGCAGTGCGAGCGCAAAACCCGGACACCCGTATCGAGATATTAACCCCGGATTTTCGTGGGCGTATGCAAATCGCTCTGGAAATTATAGGCAAGGCACCGCCTGATGTGTTTAATCATAACCTTGAAACCGTGCCACGCTTATACAAACAATCACGCCCGGGCGCTGATTACCAATGGTCGCTCGATTTGCTCAAAAATTTCAAGGAAATGCACCCGCACATCCCCACAAAATCGGGACTGATGCTTGGCTTGGGCGAAGAACTGGATGAAGTCAGGGCAGTCATGCGAGATTTGCGCGAGCATAACTGCGATATGCTTACTCTGGGTCAATACCTGCAACCCAGCCTGGATCATCTACCGGTAGACCGCTTTGTCACGCCGGATGAATTTAAACTACTGCAAATAGCCGGCTACGAAATGGGCTTTTCGCATGTTGCCAGCGGACCCATGGTGCGTTCCTCCTATTTCGCAGATCAACAGGCAGCAGCAGTGGTAGGACAAGTGGCAGGATAAGTGGCAAGATAAAGAGCAGAACAAGGGGAAATTTATAGCAATGGAAATCAAAACAGTTACAGAAAAAGTCATCAGCGGAATCAGCATCAGAACCAATAACGCCAATGAAATGAACCCTGAAACAGCAAGCATTGCCGGACTCTATCAAGACTTTGACAATAATATTGCGGTAGATTATGAAAACGGCGCACGAGTCTATGGCGTTTATTATGACTACGAATCAGATGCTTCGGGTGATTTTTCAGTTCTGGCAGGCGCAGACAGGATAAAATCATCCATTATTGAACTGGAGCAGGTAACGATACAGCCAGGTAACTATCTGCTTTTCAAGGGAGAGGCAGAGGAACAGGGCGAAATGCCACAAGCGGTCATTGCTACCTGGATGAAAGTCTGGAATTATTTTTCAAATGCTGATTGCGCGCATCAACGCGCCTACAAAACCGATTTTGAGCATTATATTAGCGCAACAAACGTCCATATATACATTGGTATAAGCTGAGGTACAAGCTGATTCAAAATGGCAAACTTCTCTACACACCTGGGAGCCGCAGCTATTGGCTCCGGAATGCTGGCAACGCTGTGTTTACAGGTCGGCTTTGTAGATGCCAAAGATGCCATCCTGCTTGCTGCGGCAGGTGTTATCGGGGGCATTCTGCCCGATATTGACCTGCACTATTCTTATCCCAGCCGTATTATTTTTTCACTGCTGGGGATACTCATGGCTTTTCTGTGGATTTTTGCCGCTGAAAATGATCTCTCCATTACCCAGCTCTGGGCAGCAGGTTTCGGCATTTATCTCCTGATCCGCTATCCCGTCTGGAAAGCATTTAATCAATTTACAGTTCATCGCGGAGCAGTACACTCCATAATAGCCGCCCTGCTCTGCGCTTTGCTCTCTGTATTACTGAGCTTTTACATCTTTCACCGAGCGGCTTTTCTTTCCTGGTTTGTGGGCTTGTTTGTCTTTCTGGGCTTCATCCTGCATTTACTGCTGGATGAAATTTACAGCGTTGACTTTATGGGACACCGCCTGAAACGCTCTTTTGGTACGGCATTAAAACTTTTTGACAGAAAACAGATTCAGGGCAGTGCCATTATCGTCAGCGGCATTCTCGCAAGCTGGTTTTTCGCACCGGACATCAGTGCGTTTATTGATACCCTGAGCAGTATTGAAACCTATCAACTCATCTGGCAGCGCATGTTCTAAACTCATGTTTTATTATAACTACCCATCCCCCCTGTTTTTTATATATTTTGGAAGCAGCCAGGAAACATGAGTCATAGCAGGGGCTAAAGAAACATGAAAGCAACACGCAGACATCATCTGCACCTGATTTTAGGTGGCGCGCGCTCAGGCAAAAGCCATTACGCCGAGCAACTTGCCAGGGATTCGGGCAAGCAGGTTATTTACCTTGCGACAGCAAAAGTTCTGGATAATGAAATAGCCGCGCGCGTCGCGCGTCACAAACAGGATCGCCCCGCTCACTGGAAAACTGTAGAAGAACCATTGCAACTGGCTGATGCGCTGCAACAATGGGCAGCGCCCGAGCATATTATTTTGCTTGATTGTCTTAGTATGTGGTTAATGAACCTGCTTTCGGAGTCATCCACAACGCTTTTGGCAGACGAGCAAAAAAAGTTGCTGCAAATTCTGCCCGAGCTGAATGGCGACTGTCTGCTGGTCAGCAATGAAGTCGGCATGGGCATTATTCCCATGGGAGCACTGACCCGCCAATATGTTGACGAGGCAGGTCGGCTGCATCAACAGCTGGCGCAGCTGGCAGATCGGGTGACTTTAATGGTTGCCGGACTGGCGCATAAAATTAAACCCTGAGAAAAACAAAGGAGTGAAAAAATGGACTGGATTTATAAGCCCTGCCCCCAGCGTGATACCTCATTTAAACAAAAAGCTGTGCAACGACAGGAACAACTCACCAAACCGCCCGGATCACTTGGCAGGCTGGAACAGCTTGCGATTCAGTTTGCTGATTTGCAACAGACGCAACAACCTTCTGCGGAGAATATCAGCATTGCTATTTTTGCCGCTGATCATGGTATCGCAGAGGAAGGTGTTTCTGCCTTTCCGCAAGAAGTGACGGCACAGATGGTTGTGAATTTTTTAAATTCCGGAGCAGCGATTAGCGTTCTTGCAAAACAGCAAAATGCCACACTTGAGATTATTGATACTGGAATTGCAAGCGAACTTCCAGAGCAAGATGGCTTGATCGTGCAGCGCGTCGCAGCAGGAACAAACAACTCTCTAAAACAGGAAGCAATGAGCAAAGAGCAGTTGGAAAGCGCCCTGCAAGCTGGCTACGACGCAGTAGAACGTGCGCTTGCCCGGCACACCGATGTCTTTATCGGTGGCGAAATGGGTATTGCCAACACCACAGCTGCCAGCGCGCTATATTGTGCGCTACTCGGTCTTGATCCTCAAGAAACAACAGGCGCAGGCACCGGACTGGATGCTGCGGGCATTGCACACAAAACCGCGGTCATTAGCGGCATACTCAAACGCCATCAGAAATGTGGCAACGACACCCTGGAATGGCTTCGCTGTGTCGCCGGCTTTGAAATTGTCGCCCTGGTTGGCGCGTATATTCACGCCGCACAAAAGGGATTGCCGATTGTCGTCGATGGCTTTATCAGCTCGCTTGCTGCCTTATGCGCGGTACGCATTCAGCCTGAAGTGAACGACTACCTTATTTTCTCGCACGTTTCCGCCGAAAAAGCCCATCGCAAGGTACTCGAAATACTCCAGCAAAAAGCGCTTCTTGATTTGGGAATGCGTCTTGGTGAAGGCAGTGGCGCAGCTGTCGCGGTTTCACTGATCAAATCGGCAGTTGCACTGCATAATCAA
>JALVDQ010000040.1 GCA_027008885.1 Thiotrichaceae bacterium
CATCCCCCCCTGTTTTTCATACTTTTTTGGCTTACATATTACTCAATTCAGAGTTAAACTAGACCTTCTCGAATCCCAAATCAATTTGTTAATACAGGAGTAACACATGCCGGAGTATCGTTCACGCACTTCAACCCACGGTCGTAATATGGCAGGAGCACGCGCCTTGTGGCGTGCTACCGGAATGCAGGATGATGATTTTAAAAAACCGATTATTGCAATTGCCAACTCCTTTACACAGTTCGTGCCCGGGCATGTGCATCTGAAAGATATGGGACAACTGGTCGCCCGCGAGATAGAAAAGGCGGGGGCTGTTGCCAAAGAATTTAATACCATTGCGATTGATGATGGCATCGCCATGGGGCATGACGGTATGCTTTACAGCCTGCCATCACGGGAAATCATTTCTGATTCGGTCGAGTATATGGTAAATGCGCACTGTGCTGATGCGCTGGTCTGTATTTCAAACTGCGACAAGATTACTCCCGGCATGTTAAATGCGGCATTACGCCTTAATATTCCAACCGTATTTGTTTCGGGTGGTCCGATGGAATCAGGCAAAAGCATTATCAATCAACAGGAGGTTCATCTTGATCTCGTTGATGCCATGGTTTCAGCGGCCAACCCCGACGAATCTGATGAAAATGTAGCAACAATGGAGCGTTCTGCCTGCCCTACCTGTGGCTCCTGCTCTGGCATGTTTACTGCCAACTCAATGAACTGCCTAACCGAAGCACTAGGACTGGCATTGCCGGGTAATGGCTCGCTGCTGGCAACTCATGCTGATCGTAAAGAATTATTTTTGGAAGCCGCCCGCACGATTGTTGATTTAACCCGACGTTATTATGAAGAAGACGATGACAGCGCCCTGCCCCGCAGCATTGCCAGTTTTCAGGCATTTGAAAATGCCATGACGCTGGATATCACCATGGGCGGCTCAACCAATACGGTACTTCATCTGCTGGCAGCGGCTCATGCTGCCGAGGTTAATTTCACAATGGATGATATGGATCGTCTCTCACGTGTCGTGCCCAACCTGAGCAAGGTTGCGCCTGCGACACAGCGATTCCACATGGAAGACGTACACCGCGCTGGCGGTATTTTCCGCATACTGGGAGAACTTGAGCGGGGTGGACTATTGCACACAGAATGTCCGACCGTCCATTCAAAAACCCTCGCGGATGCGCTTGAAAAGTGGGATATTGCGCGTAATCCATCCACTGACGTTGAGACTTTTTACAGGGCAGCACCGGGTAATGTGCCTACACAAACGGCATTTAGTCAAAACAGGCGCTGGGATAGCCTGGATCTGGATACTGAAAATGGCTGCATTCGTGATATTCAACACGCCTACTCCAAAGATGGCGGGCTGGCTGTTCTCTATGGCAATATCGCAAAAGATGGTTGCATCGTCAAAACCGCGGGGGTCGATGAAGGCAGCCTGGTTTTTTCAGGGCGTGCCAGAGTCTTTGAATCGCAGGATGACGCCGTCAAAGCCATTCTCAATGATCAAATAGTCGCAGGTGATGTGGTTGTGATTATTTATGAAGGCCCTAAAGGTGGTCCCGGAATGCAGGAAATGCTTTACCCCACCAGCTATCTAAAATCAAAAGGACTGGGGAAAGTCTGCGCCTTAATAACCGATGGACGTTTTTCAGGCGGCACTTCAGGACTATCCATAGGACACGCCTCACCAGAAGCTGCCGAAGGCGGCGCGATTGGACTGGTTGAGGAAGGCGACACCATCAATATTGACATCCCCAGACGCACTATTCAGCTACAGATCAGCGATGCCGAACTGCAAGCCCGTCGTGATGCCATGCAGGCAAAAGGGCGCGATGCCTGGAAGCCCGCAGCTCGTCCCCGGCATGTCAGTGAGGCACTACGAGCCTATGCTGCAATGGCTACTTCTGCGGCAAAGGGAGCCGTGCGAGATGTTTCGCAGATTGAATAAAAATTCTGCGTCTCAGAATTTCTCTATGATATTTTTATTAAATGCATCCTTTAACAATTGATGGGTTATTCGATGTAGCGGTCCCACTGTGGTTATTTTTGCGTGAATATGACCACCTGAAAGCATCAGGTCTCCAACCAGATCCAGCAAACGGTGTTTCACCAACTCATCGGGGGAGCGCAAACCGTCTTTATTGAGTACCTTACCCTGTTTGCCAAGTACCACCGCTGTTTTTGTATTGGCTCCAAGGCAAACAGGGGTAGGAGTAAAGCGTGAAAGCTGGGCAAACAGACCATCTCGCAGATGCCCAAAGGTTCGGGAAGGGCTGATTTGTTCAGCAAAAAGCTCGGGCGTAATTTTTCCTTTCCACTTCTGCGCGCCAACTTCAGAGATAAGAACCGTGATATCAACAATTAAGGCATCATCAAATGGCTCAACGATTATTTGACGATGCCTGTCTTCTTTTATCTCAATTTTTTCAGTGAAACGATATACAGGTCGCCTGGCAGTTTGTTGCTGGATACCCACTTCATTGATTCCCGTAATAAACTGCTTGGCACTGCCATCCAGAATGGGAATTTCCGACCCCTTGATCTGAACAAGTGCATTATCAATTCCACAGGCATAAAAAGCAGCCATTAAATGTTCAATGGTACGAACATAAACATTATTTTCAGCAGTTACACAGGTACAAAGTGGAAGTGCTTTAATATTTTTCCAGTTTGCATGGATTTTGGTGTTCTTGCCTGCCTTATCAATCCGCTGAAAAACAATGCCGGTATGCTCCCCTGCGGGCTGAATCGTGATTTTTGCCTGCTTGCCTGTGTGCAGACCTTTTCCTTCAAAGGACACAGGCTGTTTAATGCTAGCTTGTACTGTCAAATTAATATTCTCTTGTTGAATCAGAACCTGTCTGGAATAGCGAACCTGTTGCTAAAAACAATGTGCTATTGCTGATACTGGAGTATAAGTACCCGCTCAAAAATAATCTAACAATTTAGCCCCTGTTTTCTGATCTTCTGCGTTATTGCTTTAATCACATAGCGCTACTATATACAAGCCGACCTACGGGAGATTAAAAATATATAAAAAAGGGGGGGATGGGTGTGTCAGAGGGCAGAGAACAGAGGACAGAAGACAGAAGACAGAGGCAGTGCATATATACATAGTTGTAGGGTTGGTGGAGTTTACGCAAGTAACCAGATTCGGTTGGTTTCGCATGGCTGCACCAACCCTACGCAAAAATATGTAAAAAACAGGGGGGATGGGTGTTTTGAGGAGAGAGGACAGTTCCGTAGGTCGGGTTAGCGCAGCGTAACCCGACAAGAGCGTGGCACTATACTATGGACTATATTGGATTACGCTACGCTAATCCAAGCTACGCATTGGGCTGTGACCTGTGTTGATTCTGCGAAACGCGGGATGGTTTGTTGTTAATTAGCACTCACTTCTGCTTGTGTCGGCTTACGCTGGTGCCAAGCCGACTTGCGGGTGTAAAGGCGACAATAAAATTTAAAAAGTGTTTGACAATTCTTTGAGTTTGTGTAGTACGCGACCCCTTGACTGTCGAAAAGTACTACCAATACCCATCGCAGATGCTGTTTCTCAGCTTAGTTCCATAGGCAAAAGAATCTTTGATTAAGGCATAACCTTGCATTCAAGAGTGTGACTCCTTGTGGGCTATGAATGCACAGTGGCTTGTAGCTTGATTAGAGCTTTCCTAACAATTTTTATATCACTACTGATTTAATCTTTGATTAGCATATTGTATTAAAAGGAAACAATACCTATGACTCAAGAAGACCTCCCTGATTGTGTTGTAACACTCACCTTCAAACGCGAAAATCTTGCCAGCAGTGCCAAAAAGCTATTCCGCCAACAGGCAGAAGAACATTCGGTGGTGGACTGGATGGTTTCCACCAATAGCTGGATTGATGATGTCGAAGAAAGTCGTCGGCTTTATGATTTAAGCAAGGATGACAAAACCTGTATTACAGGCAAGCCTTATTTTGTACTGGATGATGCTACTGAAAAACACAATATGGTTAGCCTGCAAACGCTATGTGATGCAGCACATGAAGCCCATAAAAAAATTGAAAATAATAAAAACAAATCCGATGAAGAAAAGCTGCCACGCTCCAAGCTAAAGGGGTTATTAGAATAACTATTTAATGCCAGGATTCGTGTTGACAACGCTTACCCTATTCCCAAAGCTTGCACAGAGCAAAAGCTGGAAAAACTTAGCAGCCTGCCCATGCCCAACCAGATTCACAGCATCAAGCAGGGAAATAAAAGCGAGAAAATTTCCTGCTGGCCTCACTGGGCAACGCGGGATAACGAACCAGCCCTGCAACTCAATGACGAGCAGGATATTGACCTGTTTATGAATAACACCAAAGAAAAAACCGACCGTCCCAAAGGTGAAATCTATCTGATACAGGATGAGCAAGGCAAATGGCGACGCTATACACAAGCTCTTACTATCCGTATGTGTAACCAGCGTGGGCATTTTTCGGGTAAAAAAGAAGATGGCAAAGAAATCAAACGTAAAGATATCGAGCTATTTTCTGAGCAACGCATCCCCGAAAACATCTGTTTTATTGCTGAAATTCACTGTGATGACGACGATAAGGCTTGTTTACAAATCATTGCTCACTACCTGCAACAACCCATGAGCATCGGCAGAGGCAAAGCTCCCATCGTATGCAAAGACTATGTGTCGTATAACCCAGACACAGCCGATTATACAGACAGTGATAGCCTGATAATCACAGCAACCAGCGACTGGATACTGTGTGGTGAAAATCTCGGCTACCTAACTGCTCTCAACAAACACACACTGCTTAAAGCCTTTGGCGTTACTGATATTCCTAACAACATCAAACTCAAGGCTTATCAGGAAACCGAAGAACAAGGCAGCTTTAACTACGCAACCCAAATGCCCAAACTTAAGTAATTTTGTTTGGGTACTTATACTGCAGCCTTCAATTAGTGATTGAAGGCTGCAGTATACGACCCACAAAGCAGCCCTTGATAAACTCTTGATACTTCAGTTTCAGATTTTTGATAAAAAATCAGTTATTGGAGGTTGA
>JALVDQ010000041.1 GCA_027008885.1 Thiotrichaceae bacterium
GATAATATCTTTGGGTAGCGATTTGGCACGCACATCCATGCCAAACATGACCTCAGGTGCCTGGTATGAATCCTTGCTTTTGCCTTTTCCCTGAAAAAAATGGAGCCAGTGTTGACGATAATAAATAAGCAGAATGATGCCAATGGCAATCAGTATCCATAAGCCAAATTCAATCACTTTACTGATAAACAGTGCGATTGCTTCGAGCATGTCTTTAATAAATAACGAAAAGCTGGATTCAGTGGTTTCTGTTTTTTGCTTTTTGGGCTGTTCTTTTCTTACCCAGCGTTTGACCTTTTTTTTGTCATTCAGATTTTTGCTGAGCATGACCTCTTCAATGACTTTTTTTGATGTCTCAGGAGGCTGGCGTGCCGGATTTACAAATTCTGTTTCGTCATTGAGCTGCTTGCTGCCGGAGTCATTCGCAGTAGCGGGAGTGTCGGCGTGGGCTGAATAAGGGCTGCCACCAAGAGCGGCAAGCAAAAATATACAAAAAAGTAGGGGGATGGGTAGTTTATCAGGCGTTAAGGCGGCTTTTAAACCGGATGTCAGCAGGTTTTTGATGCGCATTGCCATTTTTCTGAAATCCAGCTCCACATCCCAGGCTTCCAGTTGGGTGCGACGGTTGATATAGAGCGCGAAGTTGCCTGCGATGTAAAAGGGATGCAAAAAAGTCACCACCAGCACATAAAACACATAATTGAGGTAATCAATCCAGACTTTATATTCCAATTGCGGGTTGAAGAGCCCGTCGAGAAAGTCTCTGAATGTGTTTTCCGGCATAAATAATGCGATGAGTACAAACAGTGAGAGTTCCAGAAATATTTCAAGATGGAGCATGGCGATAGTCAGCCAGACCGCCTGGGAATGCGTTGCCTGATGCAAAACACGCTGGCGTTTGGCGCGTTCTTTGCCGCGTAGCCTTTCCAGTTGCCAGATGGGTAAGTTAAAGCCGCGTGACAGCGAAAAGCGTCGAAAAGTCAGCGACTGGAAGAATCCGGTGTTCCAGATGAGTGATGGAATCGCCTTGAGTGCCTGCCAGCTTGTAAGCTCTTCGTTAAACAGTTTGTGACTGATAATGTGCAAGACCAGGCGGTCATAAAGTGGTTTTAGCCACCAGAAAATGACACCTGTGAGCCAGAATTGTTCTTCAGGAACAAGCAAATACAGCACTGAGGCAATTGTCAGTGTAACGATTGCCAGTGGAATATAAATGGATTTCCACCAGGTTTGCACCATGGCAAAGCCCAGGTCAACCGCTTCCCAGGGGCTGCGCAGGCGGATATTGGCGGTGATTTCCTGGAGTTTCATGTGCCCTGCTTGTCCTTTCTCTTATCCGTTCTCTTGTCCCTTCCAAGGAAAAAGAAATAGGCAGCTACCAGTGCCCAAAGTATTGCTCCGACAACGTATTTGATCATAACGGGCATTACGGTTGACGACCAGAAGGCTTCCAGAAAGGCGGCAATAACGCTCATGGCGACAATCCCGTACATCATTTTCACGGCGATTTTGCCGTTATCAATCAGGGCGCGGGCGCGTGATTTGCGCCCCGGCATAATGAGTGCCTGGGCGAGCTTTAAACCGGCAGCACCGGAAAGAAAGGCTGCCTGTAATTCAAACGCGCCATGCCCGACAACGAATCCCCAGAAGGTATCAATATAACCAATATGGGTAAGATGCCCAAAAGCAGCGCCGAGGAATATGCCGTTGAATAACAGGAAAAAGATTGAGCCAATACCAAACAGCATGCCGCCCGCAAACATCTGAAAATCAATGCCGATATTGTGCTTGATATAAAAGCCAAACATGCTGAGATCGGTATCGGACTCACGTTCGCGCCCGAGGCGTTCATGCAAGGCAGGATCGTACATACTTTCCAGGCGTTGCACCATGGAGCCGTCCATAATGCTGTAAACCAGATCGGGGTAAAATTGCAGGATGATAATAATGGCGATAAAGGGAATATAAAAAAGCGCGGCGGCTATACTCACAACACGCCATTCCTGACGGATCAGGGCAGGGAAGCCATGCGCAAAAAATTCCACAAAATCACGCCAGAAGTAACTGCGGCTGCTATAAAGTGTTTGATGCCCACGCAATACCAGTTTGTTAAGCTTTTCCACCAGGACAGGGCTGTACATGCGCGAGCTGGCGAGCGCCAAATGATGACAGATCTGTCGGTAGACGTGGGGCATATCCATATCTGCGGGTACTTTGGGCGGATTTTTTTTATTGTTTTTCTCCCACGGAGAAAGCTCATGGTAGTCCAGCCACTCCTCAAAATGCTTCCACAAGGCTTCATGTTTGGCAATAAACTGGGATTGCTTTACGGCACTCATTAGCGTTTCCCCATAATCCAGCTGGAATAGCCCAGAAGCTGTGGTACGGCTTGCTTGTTATTCTCTACTAAAGGCTGGGTGAGTAGCGCCAGTTCTTCGCTGCGCTCTTTGGTAAGATAGGGAATACGTTGCTGATAACGGATAAGTGCCTGTTGTTCCTCAAGACTTAATGTAACCGGAGGCGAAATAGCCTTGATATAGGTTTCTTTAATCTCTGGATATTGCAGTGCCTGGTGTAGCACCACGGTGCCTGCAACCAGATCGCCAAGGCGCTGAAAGCGTTTTGTCAGTAACATGCTGACAAAGCCAAAGCCGTAGAAGAAAGGCAGAAAATCAACAAAACGTAACAGATTGCGAATAATGGATGCCGCTGGCGTGATGGGGCTGGCATTTTCCATGCTGACGTAGAGTTTAAAGATTTTTTTGCCGGGTGTTTGCCCATTTTTATAAAGCTCAAAATAGACCGGATAAAACCATTCAAGCAAAAACAGAAGAATCAGCGCAATACCTGTTCCAGTGTTGCCAAGGTAGCTCAGGGAAATAAAAATGACAATATTAATCCCGCTACGGATCAGTATATCAATCATCCAGGCAAGCATCCGCGGCACGGGACCGGCAGGCGAGAGCCGCAGGCGGATGCCTTCTGGAGTGTTTACATGATAAAGAGTATCTAGTGCCATAGAATGATCTGCTTTATGTGCTTCTCTATTTTAATTTAAAAACGATAAAGCAATCAGCATAAAAATATCAAAAAAAGGGGGGGATGGGTATGTCCGGGAATAGCTAAAAATACAATTTTCAATAACCTGAAAATTATTTTTTTGAGAAAATTGCTGGTTTCTCAGTTCTCGGACAGGCTCCCAGACTTTCTGCTTAAAAAAAAGGCGACCTGATAGCCGCCTTTTTAATCAGTGCAAAAAATAGAGTTAGTCTTTGTTTGCGCTATCGTCAATTTTGTTTTGCAAGGCTTTTAGCTCATCCCACTTGCCATCGGCTGCCAGGGCTGCCTGTTCTGACCAGCTTGCCGGCTTTAATGAAGAAAAACGACCTTCTGCTTCTTGCAGAATTTTCTCGATCTCTTCGACACTCGCCTTTGCAAGATCGGCAAATGATGTAATACCACCTTCGACAAGTGCATTGGCTGCTTTTGGGCCAATTCCTTCGATCTTGCTGAGATCGTCTTTGCTCTGCTCGCTGGTGTTTTTAGATTCTTTGCCTGACTCTTTTTTGTCAGATTTTGTAGCTGTTGGCGCTTTTTCTTTGGTTTCTGATGTTGTTTTTGAGGCTACTTCAGAAGCACTGGATTTTTCTGCTTCTGCGTCATCAGTTTGGGGTGTCGCAACTTTTTCAGGTGCGCCTTCTCCGTTAATATTCTGAATCTGAACCTGAGTATAATTCTGGCGATGTCCGGTACGCTTCTGGTGGTGCTTGCGGCGTCTGAACTTGATAATTTCCACTTTCTTGGCACGACCATGTGCGACAACAAGAGCGGCAACCCTGGCGCTGGCAATAGTGGGGGATCCGACAGTAATGTCGTCACCATTTGCAATCATCAAGACTTCTTCAAAGTTGATGGTTTCACCAACTTCCGCATTGATTGATTCTACCTTTAACATATCACCAGGGGTCACACGGTATTGTTTGCCACCTGTTTTAATTACTGCGTACATTTTAATTCTTCCTTCGAAATACGAGCTTGGTTAATAATCTTTGCCAGTTAAACTGTGCATTCAGCTAAGCCGCGCGATTAAACTTGAATCTGGCTGGTTTGTCAAGTACCGAAATTTGTGTTTTAACCTTAATGGCTTACTGCAACTTTGGGCTGGATGATTAATAAAACTGGTAATTTGTCACAGATTCAATATTAAGCTTTGTTTATAGTGGTGCTCGTACTTAAATCTAATTTCACAAGGAGGATGCAATGAACAAAGTACTAACATCAATTGCTTTATTATCACTACTTTCTATTAATTCTGCGCAGGCTACTCCCAGCAGCTATGTTTTAATGTGTAAGGGCGGGGGTAATATGTCAATAAAGTATAATTCAAGCACAAATAAACTCGTTGTAAATTTTCATGGAGGTAGTCGTGCTGGTAATAATGGTGTGGCAGCAGGCAGTTGCACCTGGGTTGATAGAGGATTTAGAAGTAGTGAACCTAGAAAGCTATGTCAATTGGGCGTAAATGACGTTGTTTTTCAAATGAATGGAAGTGATAAAGTGACTTCCATAAGCTCATCTAAAGCCCCATATATTAAAAAAATACTTAGGGGTGATACCTTTCAGGTGCGTGTTTATAATGATGGTGCAGGCTGTATGAAGGTAACAAGACCAGGTGTTTAGCATCGCCATCTGCTATGCGTAATCCGGTGTAAATGTCAGCGTAAATGATAGAGACTCTCAGTGATTAAATTGGTATGGGTCAAACCTGTGTTTTGTAGGTTAGCCTAAGCGTAATCCGACAAGATCGTGGCACTATGTTGGATTACGCTACGCCAACCTACGCATTGAGTAAAAACCCGGCACATTAAATTGTCACTGTTTGCTTCATTTTCCTCGGTATTTTCGAGGCATCCCAGTTTAGTTTTGCCCATTGCCACAGTTCTTCTACAGATGAATAGTTTTGTGGTTCCAGAGGTTGCTGCCCCAGAAATTCCAGTGCCTTGATCAGCTGTTTTCTTTTTCCCTTTAGGGAGAGTTCAGGGA
>JALVDQ010000042.1 GCA_027008885.1 Thiotrichaceae bacterium
CCACCCATCTTTTCTGCCATAACCTTTGTTAGTGCAGCAGTCAGTGTTGTTTTACCATGGTCTACGTGACCAATTGTGCCCACGTTGACGTGGGGTTTATTACGTTCAAATTTTTCTTTGGACATGATTACTCACCTCTATTTATCATTGCATCCGCGACCACTTTTGGCACTTCAGCATATTTCGCAAACTCCATTGAATAACTGGCTCTTCCCTGTGTTGCAGAACGCAATGCAGTTGCGTAACCAAACATTTCAGACAATGGAACTTCTACACGAATGATTTTCCCTGAAGGAGCTTCATCCATGCCCTGAACAACACCACGGCGACGTGTTAAATCACCCATGACATCACCCATATTTTCTTCTGGCGTAACAACTTCAACCTTCATTACCGGCTCAAGCATTACTGGATCTGCATCCAGTACACCATTGCGTATAGCCAATGAACCTGCAACCTTAAACGACATTTCACTCGAATCCACGTCATGAAATGATCCATCATAAATAACAGCTTTTACATCAACAACAGGACAACCCGCTATCACACCATTTTTCAACTGCTCTTCCATACCTTTTATGGCAGCAGGGATAAACTCTTTGGGTATTGCACCACCTGTCACGGCATCTTCAAACTCATAGCCAGAACCTTCAGGCAATGGCTCCAGTTTGATCTTTACATGACCATACTGACCTTTACCACCTGACTGGCGAACAAATTTGCCTTCGCTCTCAACCGCTTTACGAATAGATTCACGATAAGAAACCTGTGGATTACCCACATTCGCCTCTACATCAAACTCACGCTTCATGCGATCAACAATAATATCAAGGTGCAACTCACCCATTCCCGATATAATTGTCTGCCCTGTATCCTCATCCGTATGCACTTTAAAGGATGGGTCTTCCTGAGCCAGGCGCGCCAGCGCAACAGCCATCTTCTCTTGATCCACTGTTGTTTTTGGCTCTACCGCAACCGAAATAACAGGCTCTGGAAAATCCATTTTTTCCAGTAACAGCGGGTGCGACTTATCACACAGGGTATCACCCGTGGTAACTTCTTTCAGACCTACCGCAGCCGCAATATCACCTGCATAGACCTCTTTAATTTCTTCCCGGGAATTAGCATGCATTTGCAGAATGCGTCCAATTCTCTCGCGCTTGCCTTTAGCTGGATTAAGCACCATGTCACCAGCTTTCAGAACACCTGAATAAACCCGGAAAAACGTCAGCGTACCTACAAATGGATCGGTTGCAATCTTGAAAGCTAATGCAGAAAACGGCTCATCATCAGAAGGATGACGTTCTATTTCAGTCTCGCCATCTTCAGAAACACCCTTAATTGCAGGCACATCCAGAGGCGAAGGCATATAGCGAATCATCGCATCCAGCATTGCCTGAACGCCCTTATTTTTAAAGGCTGAACCACAAAAAGCAGGAACAATCTCTCCTGCCAGGGTACGCGCGCGAATGCCCTGATGAATTTGATCTTCGCTAAGATCGCCTTCTTCGAGATAGGCATCCATTAATTCTTCATTTGCTTCTGCCGCAGCCTCAAGCAGGGATTCACGCCACTCTTCAGCACTTGACTGCAAATCAGCCGGGATATCATCAAGCTTATAGGTAACCCCCATGTCGCTCTCATCCCAGTAAATCGCCCGCATTTGAACCAGATCAACAACGCCTTTAAAGTCTTCTTCTACGCCGATTGCAAGCTGCATCGGCACGGGATTCGCTCCAAGACGCTCATGTATCTGCTCCACAACTCGCAAAAAATCAGCGCCGACACGGTCCATCTTGTTGATGAACGCCATACGCGGCACTTCATATTTATCCGCCTGCCGCCAGACCGTTTCAGATTGCGGCTCTACGCCACCAACCGCGCAAAAAACTGCAACTGCCCCATCCAGTACACGCAAAGAGCGCTCAACCTCAATGGTAAAATCAACATGACCCGGCGTATCAATAATATTGATTCGATGCTGCTCAAATTGCTGACTCATGCCTTTCCAGAAACAGGTTGTTGCCGCCGAGGTTATGGTAATTCCCCGCTCCTGTTCCTGCTCCATCCAGTCCATGATGGCAGCACCGTCGTGCACCTCACCAATCTTGTGAGATACACCCGTATAAAACAATATTCTTTCTGTTGTGGTCGTCTTTCCTGCATCGATATGCGCCATAATACCAATATTGCGATAACGATCCAGAGGGGTTGTACGAGCCACTTTACTTTCCTATAAACACTTCCGTGCTTAAATTAAACTTCTATTTAGCAAAACTTACCAGCGGAAGTGAGCAAACGCCTTGTTTGCTTCCGCCATTTTATGTGTATCTTCACGCTTTTTCACAGCGGCACCGCGCTTTTCAGCCGCATCCATCAATTCACCTGCAAGCTTTAGTGCCATTGATTTTTCACCACGACGCCTGGCTGCATCAACCAACCAGCGCATAGCCAGAGCATTTTGACGAGAAGCACGCACCTCAACCGGAACCTGATAGGTTGCACCACCCACACGGCGAGATTTAACCTCCACCGAAGGACGCACATTATCAAGCGCAGCATCCAGAATTTCCATGCCGTCACTTCCTTTTTTGGCAGAGATTTCGTCCAGAGCAACATAAACCACTTTTTCCGCAATCGACTTTTTACCATCTTTCATAATGGTATTGATAAACTTTGCCAAAAGCTCACTTCCGAATTTTGGATCAGGAAGGATGACACGTTTTGGAACTTCTCTTCTTCTAGGCATAAAAAACTCACTACTTTATTTGTTTACTATTATTCAACAAATTTTCTGCTTTCCGTCAGGCTTTCAAGCAACAGGAAACAGAAACTCTATTTAAGATTTGGGACGCTTGGCACCGTATTTAGAGCGACCCTGACGACGATCCTGAACTCCCTGGGTATCAAGCGAACCACGAACAACGTGATAGCGCACACCAGGCAAATCCTTTACACGACCACCACGGATAAGCACTACCGAGTGTTCCTGCAAATTATGACCTTCGCCACCAATATAACTACTCACTTCAAAACCATTTGTTAAACGTACACGAGCAACCTTACGCATTGCCGAGTTTGGCTTTTTTGGTGTTGTCGTATAAACACGGGTACAAACACCACGTCTTTGCGGACACGCCTCTAAAGCGGGAACATTACTTTTTTCTGCTTTACGCTTTCGGGGCTTTCGCACCAACTGATTGATTGTAGACATTAAAATTATTTCTCCAACTGCTATTCGACTTCCAGTTACAATAATTGTTTACCAGAACCGCAAATGACTGTCTATACGATAAAGGCGCGAGATTCTATTACTGCTCAGCGACCATGTCAAGACAGGACTTTATTTTTTTAAACAAAAGAAAAAGGCAACTACCCAGCATAATCCGTAATTGCCCGGATTGCCCTTTTATTTTATTCAAGAGCAAGGCAAAAGCGCGCAGCAAGCTGAGTAGTACAGAAAAAGTATCAAAAACAGGGGGGATGGGTATTGATTTGATATTGATACCCATCCCCCCCGTTTTTTATATATTTTTCAAATCAGGACTCAGAATCAGTTGAACCAAATATTTGTGGCTCTTTCTCTTTTTCTTCAGCCTGTGCTGCTGACTCTGCCGCAAGAGCATTAAGCTGCTGCTCCGTAGCCTCTTTTTTACGACGACGTTCGAGGTGGTGAGACAAGCCTGTACCTGCGGGTATCAGGCGACCAACGATAACATTTTCTTTCAGACCTTTTAGCTCATCACGCACACCGCGCACAGAAGCTTCTGTCAAGACGCGCGTTGTTTCCTGGAAGGATGCGGCTGAAATAAAGGAATCTGTTACCAACGATGCCTTGGTTATACCAAACAGGATACGGTCATATTTGGCGGGTAATTTCCCTTCGGCGACCAATTTGGCATTTTCTTCCTCAACCTTCCAGAAGTCCACCTGCTCGCCCTTCAGCATACGGCTATCACCTGATTCCCTAATTGATACTTTACGGATCATCTGGCGCGCAATAATTTCAATATGCTTATCGTTGATTTTTACACCTTGAAGCCGGTACACCTCCTGAACTTCTTTTACCATGTGCTCAGCCAAGGCAACCGGACCTAGCAAGCGTAAAATATCATGCGGGCTAGGCTCGCCATCGGCAATCACTTCACCTTTTTCTACTTTCTCACCTTCAAATACATCCAGGTTACGCCATTTTGGAATCAGGACTTCGTAATGATCACCTTCCGGCGGTGTAATAACCAGACGCTTCTTGCCTTTGGTTTCCTTGCCCCACGAGAATGTACCGGATATTTCTGCCAATATTGCTGGCTGCTTTGGCTTCCTGGCTTCAAACATATCTGCAACACGAGGCAAACCACCAGTTATATCACGAGTTTTGGATGATTCCTGCGCCAATCTTGCCAATACATCACCAACGGCAACTTTGGCACCATTGTTGAGGCTGATAACGGCACCGCCTGCCAATGGATACTGCACAGGAATTTCAGTATTTTCAAAAAATAGTGAATTACCATCTTCATCCAGCAAGCGAATCATCGGGTTAAGGTCTTTGGCACCCGCACTACGCGAGGCAGGATCAGTGACCACGGTTGAACTCAAACCAGTTACTTCGTCGATCTGTGTATTAATGGTTGAACCATCAACAAAATCAACGAAGTCAACAATTCCCGCCACTTCCGTTACGATTGGATGTGTATGCGGATCCCAGGTTGCTACTTCCTGTCCCTGCTCAACTCGATCACCATCTTTAATCGTTACAACCGCACCATAGGGCAGGCGATAACGCTCACGTTCACGACCCTGATCATCCACAATACTGATTTCACCCGAGCGTGAAACAGTAACCAGGTTTCCATCCTTGTTGACAACCGTTTTCACATTGGACAAACGTACTTCGCCTGCTGATTTAACCACAATATTATTGTCCGCAGCGGCACGACTGGCTGCACCACCAATATGGAAAGTACGCATGGTTAACTGGGTACCTGGCTCACCAATTGATTGAGCCGCAATAACACCCACAGCTTCACCCATATTTACCAGATGCCCACGACCAAGGTCACGACCATAACACTGCGCACAAACACCATGCTTGGCTTCACAAGTAATAGCAGAGCGCACAATTATTTCATCAACACCAAGACTATCAAGTTTTGCAACCCAGTCTTCATCAATCAGTGTCTTTGCAGGTATTACCACCTCGTCTTTGGTATTCAAGACATCAACAGCAGTAACACGCCCGAGAACACGATCACCAAGTGGCTCAACAACATCGCCACCCTCAATAATCGGCTTCATGGTCAGACCTTTATCGGTACCACAATCATTGCTTGTTACCACCATATCCTGAGATACGTCTACCAAACGGCGTGTCAGATAACCTGAGTTTGCAGTTTTCAGTGCCGTATCAGCCAGACCTTTACGAGCACCATGCGTAGAGATAAAGTATTGCAATACATTCAAGCCTTCACGGAAGTTTGAGGTGATTGGCGTTTCGATAATTGAACCGTCCGGCTTTGCCATCAGACCACGCATACCCGCCAGCTGACGAATCTGCGCCGCAGAACCACGCGCACCGGAATCAGCCATCATATAAATCGAGTTAAATGATTCCTGCTCAACCACCTTGCCTTCGGCATCAACAACTTCTTCTGAACCCATGCCTTCCATCATTGCCTTGGCAACCTGTTCATTGGTTCGTGCCCAAATATCAACAACCTTGTTATAGCGTTCACCCTGTGTTACCAAACCGGAGGCATACTGATTTTCAATTTCACGAACATCCTCTTCCGAACGACTGATAATGACTGCCTTTTCATCGGGTATTTTCATATCATCCGCACAGAAAGACACACCCGCAAGCGTGGCATAGCGGTAACCTGTATACATAAGCTGGTCAGCCAGAATAACAGTGTCTTTCAGACCAACACGGCGATAAGCCTCATTGATTAAATGAGAGATCGCCTTTTTCTTCATAACTGTATTCACCAGCTCAAAAGGCATTCCCTCTGGTAGCACTTCTGAAATTATGGCGCGCCCCACCGTTGTTTCAACCCGGCGAGTGCGAACTTGAAGCTCGCCATTTTCATCATACTCACTATCGGTAATGCGCACCTGCACTTTGGCATGTAAAGAAGCTTTACCTGTTTCATAAGCACGCTTGGCTTCTTCTGTATCAGCGAAAACCATACCTTCGCCTTTCGCATTCACGCTTTCACGCGACATATAGTAAAGACCCAGTACAATATCCTGAGAAGGCACAATAATTGGCTCGCCATTCGCTGGAGACAGGACATTATTTGTCGCCATCATCAGTACGCGCGCTTCGGTTTGTGCTTCAAGTGATAACGGGACGTGTACTGCCATCTGGTCACCGTCAAAGTCAGCATTGAATGCGGAACATACCAGAGGGTGCAATTGGATCGCCTTGCCTTCGATCAGTACAGGTTCAAACGCCTGTATACCCAATCTGTGCAGTGTTGGCGCACGGTTTAGCATAATCGGGTGCTGGCGAATAATCTCTGCCAAAATATCCCATACTTCTGCTGTTTCACGCTCAACCAGTTTTTTTGCCGCCTTGATTGTTGTTGCCAAACCACGACGTTGTAATTTACCAAAAACAAAAGGTTTGAAAAGCTCCAGCGCCATTTTTTTAGGCAGACCACACTGATGCAACCTTAAGGTAGGACCAACCACGATAACCGAACGACCCGAGTAATCGACACGCTTGCCCAGCAGGTTTTGACGGAAGCGACCCTGCTTGCCTTTAATCATGTCGGCGAGTGATTTCAGCTGGCGACGATTTGAGCCGGTAATTGCGCGACCCCGACGACCGTTATCCAGCAACGCATCAACTGACTCCTGCAACATGCGCTTTTCATTGCGCACAATAATATCCGGCGCATTCAGATCCAGAAGACGACGCAAGCGGTTATTACGATTAATCACCCGGCGGTACAAGTCATTTAGGTCAGAAGTCGCAAAACGACCACCTTCAAGTGGCACCAAAGGACGCAGATCTGGTGGCAATACCGGCAATACGGTCAAGATCATCCAGTCCGGCTTGTTTCCAGAGGTGAGGAATGACTCCATCAACTTCATGCGTTTACTAATACGCTTTAGCTTTGTTTCTGAATTGGTCCCCTTAGCTTCCTC
Organism: Thiotrichaceae bacterium; assembly: GCA_027008885.1. Lineage (GTDB taxonomy): Bacteria > Pseudomonadota > Gammaproteobacteria > Thiotrichales > Thiotrichaceae > Cocleimonas. Next base: position 7,156 of record JALVDQ010000042.1, read on the forward strand.
TTCCAGATCTTGCAGTGCTTCTTTTACATCGACTGTCTGCAACATTTTAAGTACGGCTTCAGCACCCATACCCGCTTCAAATTCATCACCAAATTCTTCGATGGCTTCAAGGTACGCCTCGTCGCTAAGTAACTGACCACGCTCAAGTGTCGTCATACCCGGCTCAACCACGACAAAGGCTTCAAAATACAAAACACGCTCAATATCACGCAAGGTCATATCCAGAAACAAACCAATACGCGAAGGCAATGATTTCAGGAACCAGATATGTGCAACCGGACAGGCAAGATCAATATGCCCCATGCGATCACGTCGCACCTTGGTATTAGTTACCTCAACGCCACATTTTTCGCATACCACACCACGATGCTTCAGGCGTTTATACTTGCCGCACAAGCACTCATAGTCTTTTACCGGACCAAATATTTTGGCACAGAAAAGACCATCACGTTCCGGTTTAAATGTACGGTAATTGATTGTCTCGGGCTTCTTGACCTCACCGTAGGACCATGAGCGGATAACTTCTGGAGATGCCAAGCCAATACGAATCGCATCAAATTCTGCTGTGTCAGATTGCTGTTTAAAGATATTCAGCAAATCTCCCATGCCTTTATTCATCATAACGTCATCTACCTCTTAGCTATCTTTTTCAAGTTCAATATGAAGACCCAAAGAACGAATCTCTTTCATCAACACATTGAAAGATTCAGGCATGCCTGCCTCCATGTGGAGATTTCCATCTACTATATTTTTGTACATGCGATTTCGACCCTGAACATCATCTGATTTTACTGTCAGAACCTCTTGCAGGGTATAAGCGGCACCATAAGCTTCCAGCGCCCAAACCTCCATTTCACCAAAGCGCTGACCACCAAACATGGCCTTACCACCTAACGGCTGCTGTGTTACCAGACTGTAAGGTCCTGTTGAACGCGCATGCATCTTGTCATCTACCAGATGATTCAGTTTCAGCATATGCATATAACCCACGGTAATCTTTCTTTCAAACGGCTCACCGGTGCGACCATCATACAGGGTTGTCTGACCAGACTCGGGCAAATCAGCGAGTTTTAACATGCGTTTGATTTCAGTTTCAGTAGCGCCATCAAAAACCTGTGTTGCCATTGGCACACCTGTTCTCAGATTAGAAGCCATTTCAATCACTTCTTCATCCGTCATTTCGCTAATATCACCCTGATCGGGATTGCCACCCGTGCTGTATATCTCAGTGCAGAATTTACGCAGTTCATCAACTTTGGCTTTTGCATCAATCATTTTACCGATTTTTTCACCAAGCCCTTTGGCTGCCCAACCGAGGTGCATTTCAAGTACCTGACCAACATTCATTCGTGAAGGCACACCGAGTGGATTCAGGCAAATATCGACTGGTTCACCATTCTCATCATAAGGCATATCTTCAATCGGCACGATACGCGAAACAACACCCTTGTTTCCGTGACGACCCGCCATTTTATCGCCTGGTTGCAAACGGCGTCTTACCGCTACATATACTTTTACGACCTTAAGTACACCTGGTGCCAGATCATCGCCTGCGGTGATCTTGTCTTTTTGCTTCTGGAGTCTCTCTTCGTAGTACTTCTTTTGATCCTTAAGCAAGGTAGCCAGACTTTCCAGTTGCGTATTGACTTCATCATTTTTCATACGCAGCAGGAACCAGTCTTTCTTGTCCAGCTCCGCCAAATAAGCAGCAGTAACTTTACTTCCTGCTTTTATACCCGCTGGACCACCATCCACGACCTTATTAAGAATAAGATTTTCTACTCGCGTATAGATGTCTTCCTCAAAAACAAGCAACTCATCACGCAAGTCATTTCTAACCTTGGTTAAAGCTTCTTCTTCCAGAGAGATTGCTCTTGCATCTTTTTCCACGCCATCACGAGTAAACACTCGCACATCAATAACTGTACCAAACATGCTGGACTTTACACGCGAAGAAGTATCTTTTACATCAGATGCTTTCTCACCAAATATAGCCCTGAGCAGTTTTTCCTCCGGCGTTAGCTGAGTCTCTCCCTTGGGCGTTACTTTACCAACCAAAATATCACCCGGCTTTACTTCAGCACCCACATGAACAATGCCGGACTCATCCAGCTTGGAAAGCAGATGTTCACTTACATTGGGAATATCCGCTGTAATCTCTTCTGGTCCCAGCTTGGTATCGCGTGCCAGACAGGTAATTTCTTCAATATGCACAGAAGTAAAACGGTCTTCTTCAACAACTCGTTCCGAGACCAGAATTGAGTCTTCAAAGTTGTAACCATTCCAGGGCATAAAGGCGATTTTTATATTTTGTCCAAGAGCCAGCTCACCCAAATCAGTGGAAGAACCATCCGCCAATACATCTCCTCGCGCAATCTTGTCGCCTATTTTTACAATAGGTCTCTGATTAACACAGGTATTTTGATTTGAACGGGTATATTTAATCAGGTTGTAGATATCAACCCCACCTTCCTGTGCTTCATCATCATTAACACGAACAACGATACGCGATGCATCAACCGCAGAGATTGTACCGCCACGCTTGGCAACGACAGTAGAACCAGAGTCCACGGCAACAACACGCTCCATACCCGTTCCACAAACAGGCGCCTGTGCTTTCAGGCAGGGTACTGCCTGGCGTTGCATGTTTGATCCCATCAGGGCGCGGTTTGCATCATCGTGCTCAAGGAATGGTATCAAGGAGGCTGCCACAGATACGATCTGTTTTGGCGATACGTCCATGTACTGAATTTCAGCAGGCGAAGAAAGTGTAAACTCATTCTGGAAACGACAAGAAATCATCTCATTGATAAATTTACCGTCTTTGTCAAGAACCGCATTAGCCTGCGCGATGACAAAACGCGATTCTTCAATCGCAGACAAATAATCAATCTCGTCCAATACCTTACCGTTTTCTACCCTTCGATAAGGCGTTTCCAAAAAACCATAGTCATTTGTTTTCGCAAAAACAGCCAGTGAGTTAATCAAACCAATGTTTGGTCCCTCAGGTGTTTCAATCGGACAAACCCGACCATAGTGCGTCGGATGAACATCCCGCACCTCAAATCCGGCGCGCTCACGTGTCAAACCACCAGGACCCAGGGCAGAAATACGACGCTTATGCGTGATCTCTGAGAGTGGATTATTCTGATCCATAAATTGCGAAAGCTGACTTGAACCAAAAAATTCTTTTACTGCGGCAGAAACAGGCTTGGCATTCACCATATCCTGAGGCATCAAACCTTCGCTTTCGGCAACCGTCAGTCTTTCTTTTACAGCCCGTTCAACTCGAACCAGACCAATACGGAAAGCATTTTCGGCCATTTCGCCAACACTTCTAACACGACGGTTACCAAGGTGATCAATATCATCAATCACACCAAAGCCATCACGAATATCAATCAGTGTTTTCAGCACATTAACAATATCCGAACTGGTTTTTCCGGATGCCTTCAGCTTTTCATACTGTTCACCGTACTTTTCAACCAGGGCTTTTGATGCAGCATCTGTTCGGCTAGACAAATAATCCAGATCAAAAAGAATCGAAGGACCTGTTTCTATATCATACTCAAGACGACGATTAAATTTCATTCGCCCAACAGCAGACAGATCATAACGCTCTTCCGCAAAGAAAAGATTATGGAAAAGATTTTCGGCAGCTTCTTTTGTTGGTGGCTCACCCGGACGCATCATGCGATAAATTTCTATCATCGCCTCAAGCTGGGTCTGGGTTGCGTCTATTTTTAATGTGTTTGAAATAAACGGACCACGATCCAGTTCATTTGTATAAATCACATCAAATTTCTTGATGTCATTTTCACGCAGCAATTCGATTAATTCTTCAGTTAGCTCGGAATTAGCCTCAACGATAAATTCACCCGTAGACTCATCAATAATGTTATGCGCAAGCATCTTGCCATACATATAGTCTTCAGGAACCTCAAGCTTTTTAACATTTGCCTTTTCAAGCTTTCTGATATGTTTTGCAGTAATACGACGACCGGACTCAACAATCTTTTCGCCATCTACAACAATATCAAAAGAAGCCAACTCACCACGCAGACGCACTGGATCAAGCTCAAGATGTATTTTGGTTTTTTGCAGTGTAACTGCTGATTTTTCATAGAAACAATCAAGAATTTGCTCTGTATCCAGACCTAGTGCACGCAATAAAATAGTAGCAGGAAGCTTTCTACGGCGATCTATCCGCACAAAAACAGAGTCTTTGGGATCAAATTCAAAATCCAGCCATGAACCACGATAAGGAATTACACGCGCGTTATGCAATAATTTTCTTGCCGTATTTGTTTTGCCTTTATCATGATCAAAGAATACACCTGGTGAACGATGCAACTGTGACACGATTACTCGCTCGGTACCATTAATAACAAAGGTACCTTTTTCCGTCATTAAAGGCATTTCACCAAGATAGACATCCTGTTCTTTTATATCTTTAACAACCTTGGTCTTTTTAGGGGCATCTTTATCGTAAATAACCAGACGTAATGTGGCACGCAGTGATGTTGCATAGGTCAAACCACGCTGTTGACATTCACGCACATCAAAAACAGGCTCGGCAAGCTTATAGTCAACGTACTCCAGTACGACATAGCCGGAATAACTAACAATAGGAAAGACAGAATTAAATGCGCCATGCAAACCTTTATTTTTGCGTTCCTTTAACGGAACATCAGTTTGCAAATACTGACGGTATGACTCCAGTTGAATTGCCAAAAGATAAGGTATATCCAGTACCTGTGGGCGTTTACCAAAATCCTTGCGGATGCGTTTTTTCTCAGTAAAAGTCAGAGCCATCTTTTTTCCTCTTCTGAAACCAGTTTCAGCAACTTAAATATCAGCAGACTCCAGAAAATCTGCCTGAACACTGACCCTTGATAAATCAAGAATCTAAATTTTGAGCGCTTAAATCAGCTAATAATTTTAAGCAAAAATAAGCGACAAAAGGCCGACAGCGAAAAACACTGTCAGCCTGTATTTATGAAAGCATGATATACTTTCACAAGATCGAAGCTTTACTTCAATTCTACTGTAGCACCAGCCTCTTCAAGCTGCTTTTTAACATCTTCAGCTTCATCTTTAGAAACGCCTTCTTTAACAGTAGCCGGAACACCTTCCACCATTTCTTTTGCTTCTTTAAGACCCAAACCGGTAATTCCACGTACTGCCTTGATCGCAGAAATTTTGTTATCACCAAAGCTGGTCATTACTACATCAAATTCAGTTTGCTCTTCAGCTGCAGCACCAGCGTCTCCACCAGCTACAGGAGCAGCAGCAACTGCAGCAGCAGCTGATACACCGAATTTTTCTTCCATATCAGAGATCAGTTCTACGATCTCCATTACACTCATATTTGATATTGCTTCCAGAATATCATCTTTAGAAACAGCCATTGTATTTCTCCTAAACCTAAATCAGTCAATCGCATACGCGATCATAAAATTAATAATTAAAATCAAACTGTCTGACAAAACAACCTAAATCTACAAACGACTTAAGCTGCTTTTGAGTCACGAACAGCTGCAACAGTACGAACAAGTTTTCCGGGAACTTCATTTAATGTGCGAGCAAGCTTCTCGACAGGTGCTCTAAAGGTTCCGGCCAATATAGCCAAAGCCTGATCACGAGTCGGCAACTTCGCCAGACGATCAATTTCAGAAGCAGCAAGCAACTCTCCACCAACGGAAAGCATTTTTACCACCAACTTGTCATGCTCTTTAGCAAAATCTTTCAGGACACGAGCCGCACTACCAGGATCTTCTTGCGAAAATGCCAGCACCAGCGGCCCAACAAAGCCTTCACTCATACAGGAAAATTCTGTATCAGCCAAAGCCCGTTTTGCCAGATTATTTTTTACTACACGTAGATAAACACCACCTTCACGCGCTTTAACACGCAATTCAGTCATTTCACCTACACTTAAACCGTGGTATTCAGCAGCAACCGCGGAATGAGCATCTGAAGCAACTGCAGCGACCTCAGAGACAATCTTCTTTTTGTCTTCTAAAGTTAATGCCACAACATTTACCTCTTTAAATTCGGCAGCACAAACTACCGTTAAACAAACACCTGATTAAAAACAAACAATCAGACATCTCCAACGACGTGCCCCAAATCACTGATTTAGGTTACGCCATCTACGCAGGACAATTAAGCTTTGATATAACACATCAAAACACCTGCGGTCTTTGACGACATACAACTAAAGTATATTCATCAACTTCCCCCAAAAGAGAAAGCAAAAGCATAAATATGCTAATTTTTATCACTCAAAAGAGTATTGAGAATCTCTTTTGAGCTAACCTCTAAGACTCTACAGAAGCAGTATCAACTGATAAACCCGCACCCATGGTACTAGAGACTGTAATTTTCTTTAAATAAACACCCTTTGCAGAAGTTGGCTTTGCCTTAACAAGTGCTGCCATCAAGGCATCCAGATTCTCTTTTAAATCCTTGGCATCAAAATCCACATTACCGATAGCGCAATGAATGATCCCTGCCTTGTCGGTACGGTAACGAACCTGCCCACCCTTGGCATTTTTAACTGCTGTAGCAACATCTGGCGTAACAGTTCCCACTTTTGGATTTGGCATCAAGCCACGCGGACCTAAAACCTGACCCAACTGCCCCACTACACGCATTGCATCAGGACTGGCAATAACCACATCAAAGTCCATATTGCCTTTTTTTACCTCTTCGGCAAGATCATCAAGACCCACCAAGTCAGCACCAGCCGCTTTAGCCGCTTCAACATTATCACCTTGAGTAAATACAGCCACACGAACTGTCTTACCAGTTCCATTTGGCAATACAGTAGAACCACGAACAACCTGATCTGATTTACGCGGATCAACACCCAGATTTACGCTAACATCAACGCTCTCGGTAAAACCTGCTCTAGGCAGCTCTTTCAGCAACTCAAAGGCTTCGGATGCAGTATAAAGATGATCCTTTTTGACCATTTCAGCTATTTTCTTCTGACGTTTAGATAACTTTGCCATTAGATAACACCCTCCACATCAAGCCCCATGCTACGCGCACTGCCTGCTATTGTACGCACAGCTGCATCCATATCGACCGCCGTCAAATCTGGCTCTTTTGCCTTTGCGATTTCCTCAAGCTGCTCACGCGTAACTTTACCCACTTTATTGATATTTGGAACACCACTTCCCTTCTGAATACCGGCAGCCTTTTTCAACAAGATTGAGGCAGGTGGGGTTTTAGTCACATAAGTAAAACTGCGATCATTATAAACAGTAATAACAACAGGGATTGGCATTCCCTTTTCGGCATTCTGCGTCTCAGCATTAAATGCCTTACAAAATTCCATAATGTTAATTCCCGCCTGACCCAATGCAGGTCCTACCGGAGGACTCGGGTTAGCTTCACCAGCAGGCACTTGTAACTTAAGATAGGTCTCAACTTTCTTAGCCATTATATTATTACTCCACGAGTGCGAACGTTCTCAAAGAAGACTTAGTTCCCCAAGCCAATCCCGTCAAACTCCTCGAACAAATTAAAATCAGGTCTTTTCTACCTGAAAAAACTCAAGCTCAACCGGAGTTGAGCGCCCAAATATATGTACCGCAACACGCATTGTACTTTTCTCGTAGTTGACTTCTTCAACCACCCCATTGAAATCGTTGAAAGGACCTTCCTTAACCCGAACCACTTCCCCAACTTCAAACAAAACCTTGGGACGGGGAGCATCAACGCCCTCCTGCATGCGATTCATAATGGAATTTGCTTCTTTTTCCGTAATTGGTGCGGGCTTATCACTGGTTCCCCCGATAAAACCCAATACTCTCGGCGTATTCTTGACTAAATGCCAGCTTTCATCATTTAGTTCCATCTCAACCAAAACATATCCGGGAAAAAACTTTCGTGTGCTTTTGCGTTTTTGACCTTCCCGCATTTCCACTACTTCTTCGGTAGGCACAAGAATTTCACCAAAGTAATCCTGCAAACCAAGACGCTCAATTCTTTCCTTGAGAGCCTCTTTAACCTTCATTTCATAGTTAGAGTATGCGTGAACAACAAACCATTGTTTTGCCATTTTATCAACCACCCACTGACAACAATGCTTTAACACCTGCACCCAGCAACATATCTACCAACCACAGGAATATTGCAAGAATAATCACAAGAATAAATACCATCAGGGTTGTTTGCATTGTTTCAGCACGCGTTGGCCAAACCATTTTTCGCACTTCTGTGCGGGCAGACCCAAGAAAATTCAGTAACGCCTTACCCTTTGCGGTTGTCACAGAAATTCCAACGGCAATACCAACCATCGCCAACAAACCAAGAACACGGTATAGCAGCGACCCTTCCGAGAAATAATAAAAACCCGCTATACCAGCAAGTAAAATCAACAATGCTACTGATAATTTGACCGTATCAAGCATTGAACCCTGCGCTTTTGCATTCGTCGACATAAATAAAATCCAGCCTTTGGATATACCCTTAACAAAATCTAGTAATTCTTTCAGAAGAGATGGCAGGCCAGGAGGGACTCGAACCCCCAACAATCGGTTTTGGAAACCGGTGCTCTACCAATTGGAGCTACTGGCCTAGCTTATAGAGTACTCAAAAAACCAGGGCTTCTGAAACAACAAAAGAACGAAGAACAATTAATAGTTAATCACTCTTCGCTCTTTTTAGAGGACGCGCAGTATAACAGATAGAATCAATTACACAACATCAAGTCTACTATTAATTTTACGCCCCAAAATTATTACTCAATAATTTTGGAAACAACACCCGCACCAACTGTGCGACCACCTTCACGAATCGCAAAGCGCAAGCCTTCTTCCATCGCAATTGGATTGATCAGTGTTACTGTCATTTTTACGTTGTCACCCGGCATAACCATTTCTGTACCTTCAGGAAGATCACAGGCTCCGGTTACGTCAGTTGTTCTAAAGTAGAACTGTGGACGATAGCCATCAAAGAATGGGGTATGACGACCACCTTCATCTTTTGATAATACATACACTTCGGCTTCAAACTTTGTATGTG
>JALVDQ010000043.1 GCA_027008885.1 Thiotrichaceae bacterium
AGTCTTCCTCGTTGATTTCACCCAATGGCGTAGCATAAAAACTGGAGGCATTATTGACCAGAATATCCAGGCGTGCGGTTTTCTGCAGGATGCTTTCAATCATTTTGGGGAAACCGCTAATATCCAGCAAATCAGCCTGTTGCAAAAAACATGAGTCCTTACGCAGGGCATTCAGTTCATTTGCCAGTGTTTCAGCTTCCCCTGCGGAATGACGATAATGTATGATCACCGTAGCACCTGCCTGATGCAATGCCCTGAGCGTCACCGCACCAATACGTCGCGCAGCACCCGTTACCAAAGCGACTTTACCTTTTAGATTTTGCATGTAGACTACCCACCTAATGAAACATACTCAAAGTTTACCAGAACCCTCTGCCGAAGCCTTGCGACACAGTGAAAAACTTGTCGCCATGATACGTCAGGAAATCTTCAGGAATCAAGGCAGCATCAGCTTTCGGCGTTATATGGAAATGGCACTATATGAGCCTTTGCTGGGCTACTACGTCACAGGAACCTATAAAATCGGGGCAGCAGGTGACTTTATTACCGCGCCTGAAATCTCGCCGCTGTTTTCTCAATGTATTGCCAGCCAAACTGCCGAAGTTATAAAAACATATAAAAAAGGGGGGGGATGGGTATTAGAGCTGGGCGCCGGTTCGGGTACGATGGCTGCTGATATTTTGCTTGAACTGGAAAGACAAAAAGCACTTCCCGAGCGCTATCTGATACTTGATTTAAGTCCCGATCTGGTTCAGCGTCAGCGCCAGACCATAGCAAAACACGCCGCGCATCTGCTGCATCTGGTTGAGTGGATCAGTCAACTCCCTGAGGATTTTAATGGCATAGTGATTGCCAACGAAGTCCTTGATGCCATGCCGATTGAAATCTTTACCCAGCATGAGGATAAAGTCTACCAGCACCATATTATCTGGGAGGAGGATCAGCTAAGGGAACAACTGCAAATTGCTGACAGCGATTTTCAGAAAACAGTGCAAAGGCTGCAAATTCCTTTTGAAGCAACACCCTACACTTCTGAATTTAACCCCAATTTACCAGGATGGTTTGAGACGCTTGGCAAGAGTCTCCAGTCAGGTATGATTTTGCTGATTGATTATGGTTATCCCCGCAGGGAATATTATCTGCCTGAGCGCAATAAAGGCACCCTGATTTGTCATTATCAGCACCTCGTCAATGAAGCCCCCCTGTTCTATCCAGGCTTGCAGGATATTACTGCCAGCGTTGATTTTACTGGCGTCGCAGAAGCAGCAGACAAGGCAGGATTTTGTGTCGCGGGCTTTACCTCACAGGCGGCTTTTCTGGCAAATGCAGGACTTGAAGATTTTTTTATGCGCGCTCTGGAGAACAATCCAGAGGATCAATACAAACTGGCACAGCAGGTGCGCACTTTAAGCCTGCCCTCCGAAATGGGAGAACGCTTTAAGGTGATTGCATTGAGCAAGTCGCTTGATGTTTCGCTGAGTGGTTTTTCTTCACTAGATCAGCGTTATCGCCTGTAGTGGCATTGTTTACAATGGAATATAGTTTTAAGTAATGAAAATACAATGGTTTCCTGGTCATATGCACAAGGCCAGCAAAGAGATTCGTGAAAAACTTGCAGAAATGGACTTGCTTATTGAAGTCCTCGATGCACGCTTGCCGGGTTCCAGCGAAAACCCCATGATTGCCAGTATTCGTGGGGACAAGCCCTGCATAAAAATCTTCAATAAAAGTGATCTTGCCGACCCTGTATTAAGCAAACAGTGGCAGGACTATTATGAGCAGGACAAAGGCATCAAGACTCTCTGCATTAGCAAAGAGCAGACGGACAAAATCAGGCAGATAGCATCACTCTGCCGTAAAATAACACCACTTAACGACAATCGTGTCAAACAAATTCATGCCATGATTGTGGGTATCCCAAATGTTGGAAAATCCACGATTATCAATAAACTCACAGGCAGAAACATTGCCAAAACAGGCAATGAGGCTGCCGTAACCCGTCAACAGCAGCGTATTAAAATTGATCACAATGTCGTGCTGTTTGATACTCCGGGGCTACTCTGGGGTGACATTATGAATGAGCACAGCGGTTACCGGCTTGCCATCAGTGGCGCGATCAAGGACACTGCTTTTGACCACGATGATGTTGCATTTTATCTGGCAGACTACCTGATAAAACACTATCCAGATCTGCTCACAGAACGCTACCAGCTTGAACAGTGCCCACAAACAGAACTGGAACTGATAGAAGCCATAGGGCGTTTGCGCGGTTGTCTGCGTGCGGGCGGGCAAGTAGAGCTTGATAAAGCCTGCAAAATTCTGGTTAACGAGTTTCGACTCGGCACACTGGGGCAAATCACACTGGAAAACCCGCCGGATTTTATAAAGGAAGTCGAACACGCAAAAGCAGAAAAAGCACGCAAGGAAAAACAAAAACAGGCATCCAGAGCAGCGCGGAAAAAACGCTGGAAGCGCAACAGGAAGTGATTTATACCTGATCTGGAAATTGTTTGATGCCAATGCGATCTGGTATTTGAGCAGACCAGCAAAAAACAAATGTTACGCAGAGGACACAGAGGTATTTGCAGAGAGCCACAGAGATTGAATCGGTAATGAGTCAAACCTGTGTCTTGTAGGTCGGATTAGCCCAAGCGTAATCCGACAAAATCGTGGCACTAAAGCTCCTTAAGTTTCCATCTGATTTCTCAGACATAGCTTCTTCAATTAGAAAATCTAATTTTCCAGACTCAGAATCTGCTTTGATTTCATCACTCCAAAGCTTCCAGTCTCTTTCAGAAAACCAACTAACAAGCTTTATATACTCTCGCTCTGGCAAAGCCTCAATGTCTAATTGTATTTCGTTAGCTGTTCTCATTTTATCCTCATTAGCCAAATTACTGGTTTAGGTGTTCTATTTTATCAAATTGGCAAGCAGATGGGTAATTTCATTGCTATCAATAGCTTAAATAGCCGAGTAGTTAGAAATGATCTATGCCTGACTTAAAACGGCTTTACTACCACCATAATTAAAATCACTATGGTTAAAATCAGTGGTAACTCATTCATCCAGCGATAAAAAACGCCACTATGATCAAGCTGCCCCTGTTGCATTTCATTCACCCTTGCCCTGCACCAGAAGTGATAGGCGAGCAGTAGTCCCACAAACAGCAGCTTGACATGTATCCAGCCGCCCGTAAAACCAAAGCCCAGCCAGAGCCACAGACCGAGTGTAATTGCGATTATCATCATCAGGGTCATAAAACCGTACAGCTTTTTAGCCATAATCAGCAAACGTTCTACATCCTGCCCTGCTTCTTTTCCTTCAACATAATGCACGAAAATACGGGGCAGATAGAAAATACCCGCCATCCACGACATAACAAACAGAATATGAAACGTTTTCACCCATAACATCATTTCGCTAAACCTTTTTTGCCTGTGATAATAAAATTTCAGGCATTCTAGCGGATGCGCCAAGATAAGGCGCGATATTTATGATTACATCCGGGTAATCTTTTTGCACAGAGGCAACCTCCGCAGGAATATCTTCGCTCACATGCCGCCCTGCTGATAAAAAATAGGGCAGCACCACAATCTCCCTTGCGCCCTGCTCTATGGCATTTATCAGGGCATCAGGAATACTGGGCTGATCCAGCTCCAAAAAGGCAGTAGCCACCTGATCAAAGTCATGCTTTTGCAAATCAAACTGGCGTGCTATCTCTCTGACTTCATCATTTGAAGCCATGCGGCGACTCCCATGAGCAATAATTAATAAATATTTCATTTTATTTCAGTACATTTTGCCAGCAATATTATGTTCCTTGAATTTCAAAACTCTATATAATACCCGAGTCACCAAGATGACAATAGTGCAAAATGTATATTAATGATTTTGCTATAATTTTTCAAAATTCAAAAAAATCCGGACAATCGTCTACAAAGGACAATATGAACACAATAACTCAAGATCTCGGGCAAGGTATTACACTGGTTGATGCACAATATGGAAAAGCGGGCGTAGTCGCCATCTATTTAATGCAGCAAGAGGATGAAGTCGCCATCATAGAAACAGGAACCAACCATAGCGTTCCGCATGTAAAAAACGCACTCAGGGAAAAAAATCTGTCATTTGAGAATGTCCGCTATATCATCCCTACACATGTACATCTTGATCATGCCGGTGGTGCTGGTGAACTGATGCATCAATGTCCAAATGCACAGCTTGTTGTGCATCCCTTTGGGGCGCAACATCTGCATGACCCCGCCAAACTGGAAGCCGGAACCATCGCTGTTTATGGCGAAGAAAAATTTCGCAAGCTGTATGGAAAAATACGCCCTGTAGAGGCACACAGAATCATGGAAGCCCCTGGTTTTTTCAAAATTGACCTAAACGGAAGAGAACTGGAATTTTTTGATACACCCGGTCACGCGCGTCATCATTTTTGCGTTTATGACAAACAAAGTGCCGGGATTTTTACGGGGGATACCTTTGGTCTGTCCTATCCGCAAATTACTACAGACAAGGGACCATTGATTTTTGCCACTACCACTCCCGTGCAATTTGATCCGGGCTCACTATTACAAAGTATTGATTGCCTGACATCACTGCAACCCGAGGTAATCTATCTCACCCATTTTGGAGCAGTGACACCCACTCCCGAACTGACAAAGCAGTTAAAACGCAGTATTCGCCGTTTTTCAAATATTGCTCTTGATTTTCAGACAAAACCGCAAAACCGTGTTGCATTAATTCAGGAAAAACTCATTGAATACCTGCTGACTGTCCTCAAGGAGATGGGCTGCCACCAGTCTCCCGAATTTTGCGAAGCTGTCATCCGGGCTGATATGGAACTGAATGCCAAAGGACTGGATTTCTGGCTAAGCAAATCTGCATAAATCAGATACCGATACCCATCCCCCCACTTTTTTACATATTTTTGCGTAGTGTCGAGTTGCGTAGGGTTGGTGCAGCCATGCGAAACCAACCGAATCTGGTTGGTTGCGTAAACTCCAGCAACCCTACATGCTGCCATCAAGCCTGAGACACCCCCCCTGTTTTTTATATATTTTTCCGTCTGTGTTGAGGAACGAAACACGGGAGCACTGCTTAACTATGTGGTGCGATTCCCGTATTCCGCAGGCTTCATACGGGCTACGTCGCTGCGCTACTGATCAAATAAGTAATTATATTTTATGGCTCAATATTATAATGTGGTCAGTGTACTTAGTATAATGCTACAATTTCACGCTTTGGGGACTTTTTAAATAGATAAAAACCATGAAATACACCTTAAATTCCAAAAACAATCCCGCAACTGATCACTCTGACTGTCTGGTTCTTCCTGTCTTTTGTGAGGAGAAAAAAGACAAAAAAATTGCTTTGCCCGGCAATGCCGCCCAGCAGGTAAATGATGCCTGTGACAATAAAATCCAGATCTTTCTGGATCAGGGTGATTTTACGGGCAAATCGGGAGAAACGGCATTCCTTTACAATCTTGATAAAATAGCCGCTCCACGAATTTTATTATTAGGCTATGGCGATAAAGACAAACTCAACGCCAAAGCATTAGCAAATATTGCCAAATCAGCCTGCAAAGCGATCAAATCAAAAAATATCAAGAGTTGCAGTTATTATTTAAGTGAAGTTGCCGAGAATGATACCGAGATTACCCAGGCAGTTACCTCCTTTGCGGACTGTTTGTATCAACTGAAAGATTACAAAAGCAAATCTTCAAAAGAGAGCGCTTCCCTGCAAGAATTAAGTCTCTCATCCACACTGAATTTTAATCAGGATGCAGAAACTACCTTGCTTCACAGCATTGCTATCGCAGATGGTATGAAACTCTCGCGTGATCTGGCAAATCATCCCGGCAATGTCTGCACTCCCAGTTTTATCGCACGCAGGGCAGAACAGTTAAGTTCCGAGTATGACTCAATCTCACTTGAGGTACTTGAAGAAAGTGATATGGAAAAGCTCGGCATGGGTGCTTTTCTTTCTGTCAGCAAAGGCAGTGATGAAGCGGGTAAAATGATTATTCTGCAATATCATGGAGCAAGCGACAAGGAAGAAGCCCCGATTGCCCTGGTTGGCAAGGGAATTACGTTTGATACCGGAGGCATCTCGCTTAAACCGGGTGCAAGCATGGATGAAATGAAATTTGACATGTCTGGAGCCGCCAGCATGTTGGGTACCTTAAAAGCCTGCGCGCAAATGCAGCTAGCGCTTAATCTGTTGGTGGTGCTTGCAACTGCGGAGAATATGCCAAGTGCCCGTGCCAGCAAACCAGGCGATATTGTGACATCCATGCAAGGCACTACCATTGAAGTGCTGAATACGGACGCGGAAGGCAGACTGGTTTTATGTGATGCCTTAAGCTATGTTGGCAAGTTCAAGCCCAGAATAGTGATTGATGCGGCAACCCTCACCGGAGCCTGTATTATTGCCCTTGGACATCATATCAGCGCAGTTCTCTCCAATAACGACGAGCTGGCGGCAGAGCTGATTCGTGCGGGTAATGATATTAATGACCCGGTCTGGCAGTTACCCATGAATGATGATTACAAAAAGCAGCTTAAAAGCGAATTTGCAGATCTGGGTAATATTGGTGGACGCGCCGCAGGAACCATTACAGCCGCCTGCTTTCTTGCTGAATTTACCAAGGACTATACCTGGGCGCATCTTGATATCGCAGGGACAGCCTGGAGCAAAAAAGATTCAACGGGACGCCCCGTGCCACTGCTTTCTCAATTTCTGATTAATCAGGTTAAGGACAAGAAGGGATAAGCAAACAAGCACAAAGCATGACTCATATTAACTTTTATGTCAGTAATCAAAATGGCTTTGAACATCGTATGCATATTGCATACAGACTCATTGCCCATGCACTGAAACGCAAACTGTTTATTCATATCCATACCGATAATGAACGCATGAGCAAACAGGTTGATGAGCGCCTCTGGACTTTTGACAAAAAAAGTTTTATTCCTCATTGTATCGTCGATGCAAGCGCGAATGAAGCTCGATCAAACGAAACAATCACAATCTCTCACGAGTACGAGCCAGTAGCGAATTGTGACTACCTGATCAACCTGTCGAGCCAGCGACCCGGCTTTTTTTCACGCTTTACAAAACTGGCGGAAATACTCGATAGTAGCGACGAAATACTTGCCGCCGGTCGAAAACGTTATGTTTTCTACCGCGAGCGGGGTTATACTCTGGACTATTACAAACTTTAGGGTAACTACCTTGTTTGTAGCTCGGGTTAGCCTCAGCGTAACCCGACAAGAGCGCGGCACAATGCTGATTCGCTGGACTATGCTGGATTATGCTGGATTCGCTGGCTGCGCATTGAGTAAATCAACAGGTTTAACCCGACACCGATTTTAAAAACCCATGGAAAAAGACCAGAACATCCCCATTCTTACTGACCTTGTCGTTGCTGGTAATCCAAAGCTAAAGTTATCTGATAAAGATAAACGCTCTTATTTGCACCAGTCAGAAAACTTGCATCTACGCATTAACCAGATAGAAACGGCGATAGGACAGGACGAGCCTACTCCTGTTGGCAGAGCCTTTGCCATAAGAGCGGAAGAAACCGGAAAACAGGGCAAGCCACCGGCGAATTAAAACCTCAATCAGCGAAGCTGAATAAATCAACAACTTCAGAAGATCTAAGCCACTGCCAAAGCTTTTTGCATAATAAAAATATAAGCAAATAACTCAATAGTTGTATTCTTTTTACAACAAATTTGGTAATATACAACACCCGATGAGTACTACAGCCATACAATTAGCTTTTCAGCTAGCTAAACATCCCCAGGAAATGAACTGGTTGCTCCTGAACGATACCCCTTTGCCAACCGGTATTACGGATTTATTGCGTCTGTGCTCATCAAACAAGCGTCTGCAAAAATTTTCAAACAGCATCAATGTCAATTCAATTACTATCCGCAAGATTTTGCTTAACTTTATTGAGAAAGTATTGCTAAATGATAGCAATAGCGCAACAAAGATTCTTGGGCTGGAAGAAAATTTTGACCCTGAGATGCTGAAAATTCATTATCAGTTACTGATGCGAATTTTTCACCCTGATTTAAACACATCAAGCGAGGCGAGTCATAAAATGTCGTTGCTCTCAAAAGCGTATAAAGAACTTAAAGAAACAACAGCAGAGACTCCGGCAGAGCAGCAACAATTCAAAAATATCAAACTCTCACGTACCCCGCCCAAAAGCTTCTATTACGCAACCCAAAAAGCAGAAAAACACCACTCCAGTCTTAAAAATACCTTTGTCATCTTTGCTGGCATGGGTCTTGTTTCTTTGGGAATCATTATCAGTTATCTGTTTAATGCGCAAAAGCAGGAATTAATCGCTTCACCACAGCAAACCGTGATAGCCGAAAATATTCCTTCGACACATTTGGATTCCGATCATTTTAATATAGAAAAAGCAAATTTTTCAGTCACTCAAAAAGCTGAAACAAATAAAACCATTTTGCAGATGATGTTGCGTGATATAGAAACCTACTATGAAAATGGTAATGTGCAACGTATCAAGCCCATTATTGAAAACACACCCGAAATGCGTAACCAGAGCGATGAAGAAATACAAAGCAAACTGGAAAGACTGTTTGAGATAACGCACGAACGTAAAATGATGCTTTATGATTTTCAATGGAAAAACATTTCAGGAAAAATTCGCGGAGTTGGAAAATTTATCTCGCGTTATAAAATGATCAATCAAATGGACTGGCAAATACGCGAAGGCACAGCGATTGTCACCGCAGAAGATTCCAATGACAGCTTTTCAGTCACCGGACTAAAACTTGAAAATAATATTATCGAATAATCCCCACCTCAATTGAATACCACGCCTGACAAAAAGACAAAAGAAAAAGTCCTGTGCGTTGCAGATTGCAATCTGCAAAACCTCAACTCACTCCTTGCAAAATATCAACTGGAGTTACATCTAATACCCGACCAACAGGAAATTCCCGGCAGCTACTGGGGTGATTCCGAAGCCGGACTGATCGCTAATAAAGTCTATGTTCGTAATGATACCCCCATCCACTCAATGCTGCATGAAAGCTGTCATTATATCTGCATGGATGAGCAACGCCGCAAATATCTGGATACCGATGCTGCGGGTGATTACGATGAAGAAAACGGCGTGTGTTACCTGCAAATCATACTCGCAGATAATATACCCGAAATGGGTAGAGAACGCATGTTGCAAGACATGGATCGCTGGGGTTACACTTTTCGTTTGGGTTCGGCAAAACGCTGGTTTGAAGAAGACGCGCAAGATGCCTTAAACTGGCTCGTTGAGCATCAATTACTTTATGCCAGCAAACAGCAACCTACCTTCAAGCTGCGTATTTTATAATTTGTCAATTAGATAACAGAACCACGGCATAAGCAGCTATTCCTTCAGAGCGCCCAGTAAAACCCAGTTTTTCGGTTGTGGTTGCCTTGACGCTGACGGCATCTGTCTCAACCTGCAGATCTTCGCTGAGATTTTTTCGCATCTGCATAATATGGGGTGCCAGTTTCGGGCTTTGCGCCACGATGGTACAGTCACAGTTTAGAAGCTGGTAGCCTTTTTTATGAATGAGTGCAGTCACATGCTCTAACAGTTTGCGACTCTCAATATTCTTAAATTGTTTATCCGTATCTGGAAAATGTTTGCCAATATCACCCAGTGCCAGCGCACCCAGCAGTGCATCACACACTGCATGAATCAGTACATCACCGTCAGAATGTGCAATAAATGATTGAGTATGCGGGATTTTTACACCACCTAGGGTAATATGATCGCCTGCCTGAAACGCATGAACATCATAGCCATTGCCAATACGCAAACCTGTATTTTTCATTGCAAAAAATATCCGGCGGGATCAGAAAAGAGAATAAACCCATCCCCCCCCTTTTTACTATATTTTTCAAGCTTCATCTTCCACCCTTTTCTTATCCCTGGCGGCAGATAAAAACCAGCCTGCCAACTCAAGATCAGCCGCCTGGGTTATTTTGATATTGCTGCTACAGCCTTCCACAATTAACGGATGTTTTCCGGCAGATTCCAGTGCAGAAGACTCATCGGTAATCTGAATACCTTTTGCAAGCGCTGCTTTTAATGACTCCCTTAATTCACCCAGACGAAATAATTGTGGGGTTAAGGCATGCCAGAGGTTTTCTCTGTTTTCAGAATGTGCTATTTCATTTGTAGCGGCTATGCTGCGTTTCATGGTATCCCGAACCGGAGTCGCCAAAATGCCACCAACCACCGAATCATTACGAATCGCAAGCAGTGAGTTAATATCCTGCTGCTGCAAACAGGGTCTTGCGGCATCATGCACCATAACCCAGCTAGAATCATCCAGCTGTTCCATGAGCGTCAAATATTCCAGCGCATTCAGGACAGAATCACTGCGTTCCTCGCCACCTTCAACGGTATACAGTTTTTTTCCGGGGACATCTATTTTTGCGCTATTCCAGTAAGGA
This sequence comes from Thiotrichaceae bacterium, assembly GCA_027008885.1. Lineage (GTDB taxonomy): Bacteria > Pseudomonadota > Gammaproteobacteria > Thiotrichales > Thiotrichaceae > Cocleimonas. Next base: position 10,502 of record JALVDQ010000043.1, read on the forward strand.
TCTTCAGCATGCAGGGCAACCACAATGCCGTCAATGTCTGCATGATCTGAAAAACAGTTGAGCGTATGCTGCAATACCGTGCATCCATTGATTTTTAAATATTGCTTGGGAATAGCAGACTGCATTCGTCTACCAACGCCCGCAGCAGGAACCACAACCCAAACCCTGGCTTCACTCATTTTGTTTCTGTTTTTCCTGAATTTGCTTTTTGCATTTTGTTGTCGCGCTGTTTTTTATCCCTATTACTCCGAGACTTTTCCTTTTGCGTATTTTGTGTATTAGTATCAGATTTGCCTGCCTTTTTTTCAGGCTGTTCTTTTTCAGGCTGTAAAATCACTTCAAAAAAAGTCTCACCTTTTTTAATCATTCCCAATTCACTGCGGGCGCGCTCTTCAAAGGCATCCTTGCCTGACTCCGCATCTTCCAGCTCAGCCCTGATCTTGTCAATCTGCTGCTGCTTCTTTTCATTTTCAATTTTTTGAATCGTCGTTCTTTGCTCGGTACGCCAACGCTCGGGATAACTTCCAGGACCCACCCATAATCTTGCCAGAAGCAAGATCAGCAAAATTGAGAATATAACAAGAAGCGCTTTCATTATGCGGATTAAACAGAAAAATCGTGTTTATAAATACTTGAATACAGACTTGCCAGCATACACTGCATCAGAACCCAACATCGCTTCAATTCTAATCAACTGATTATATTTTGCGATGCGATCCGAGCGCGACAGGGAACCCGTCTTGATCTGACCCGCGTTGGTAGCAACCGCCAGATCGGCAATGGTGGTATCTTCGGTTTCTCCCGAACGGTGCGAAATAACCGTTGTGTAGGACGCATCATGCGCCATGCGAATCGCTTCAAGCGTTTCTGTCAAGGTACCAATCTGGTTAAACTTGATCAGAATTGAGTTAGCTATGCTTTTTTCGATGGCAGACTTGAAAATACCCGGATTGGTTACAAAAATATCATCTCCTACCAACTGAATTTTGTTGCCGAGTTTTGCTGTCAATGTCTCCCAGCCATCCCAGTCGGCTTCATCCAGAGCATCTTCAATGCTGATAATCGGATATTGGCTCACCCAGTTATGCAGATAATCAATCATTTCATCTGCATCAAAGCTTTTGCCCTCTGATGCAAGCACATATTTGCCATCTTTGTAATATTCAGACGAGGCACAATCAAGACCCAGATAAATATCCTTGCCTGGCGTATAACCCGCATTTTCAATCGCCTGCAAAATTACCTCAATTGCCTCTTCATTGGATGACAGGTCAGGCGCAAAACCACCTTCGTCGCCCACCGCGGTATTCATTCCCTTTTTTGCCAGAACCGCTTTAAGATTATGAAAAACCTCGCTGCCATAACGTACTGCTTCAGCAATACTGGGAGCGCCTGCCGGAATAATCATAAATTCCTGCATGTCCACACTGTTATCCGCATGTTCGCCACCATTGATAATATTCATCATGGGCACAGGCAACTGATACTGCCCGGATGTGCCCAACATGCCGCCCAGATATTCAAATAAAGGCTGCTGTTTTTCATTTGCAACCGCATGTGCAGTTGCAAGTGAAACCGCCAAAATAGCATTTGCGCCCAGGTGACTTTTGTTGTCTGTACCATCCAGATCAATCATGCTCTGGTCAATGCTTTTCTGGTCGCTGGCATCCATGCCCCTGAGCGCGCTTGCAATCTCGTTATTCACATGAGAAACCGCTTTTAGAACGCCCTTGCCCATAAAGCGTGATTTATCACCATCACGCAATTCGATGGCTTCACGCGCGCCTGTCGATGCCCCCGAGGGAACAATGGCTCGTCCTGTTGTGCCACTCTCCAGGGTAAGCGTTGCTTCTACGGTTGGATTGCCACGAGAATCAATAACCTCACGGGCTTCTATATTTTTAATCTCAGACATTGTCTTGTCTCCGAATTTATTAAAAATGGTATAACTACTCAGTACTACTCAGTTACAGATTACGCTGAATAGCTTACAACTAATTTAATTAAAGGAAAGAGATGAATTTATTAATAACCCATCCCCCCCCTTTTTTTATATATTTTTGCTTTTTCAGGTCTACTTTGAATCATCCTGTAAAACAGATTCAAGAAAAGGCTGCGACTTTACCGCCTGGTCTATTTTCAAAAGCATTTCCAGTAATTCTCTCATGCGTCCGGTTGGCCATGAGTTAGGACCATCACTCAGGGCTTTATCAGGCTCAGGATGTGATTCCATAAATATTCCGGCAATACCAGCCGCCATTGCTGCTCTTGCCAGTACCGGAATATGCTGCCGCTCACCGCCTGAAGAATTTCCCTGCGCGCCTGGCTGTTGCACTGAATGGGTAGCATCAAAAACCACAGGGCAATCTGTTTCACGCAGGGTTGCCAGCCCGCGCATATCAGAAATCAGGGCATTGTAACCAAAAGTATAACCACGTTCACACACCAGTATATCTTCATTGCCAGTGGCTTTTGCCTTGTCCACCACGTTTTTCATATCCCAGGGTGCCAGAAATTGCCCTTTCTTGATATTAACCGGAATCCCCTGTCTTGCCACGTTCTGAATAAAATTCGTCTGCCGACACAGGAACGCGGGAGTTTGCATCACATCAACGACTGATGCGACTTCATCCAGTGGCGTATCTTCGTGGACATCGGTAATAACAGGCAGATTCAGATCGGTTTTTACTTTTTGCAGGATGCGCAAGCCTTCTTCAAGTCCCGGACCACGAAAGCTGGCATGTGAGGAACGGTTCGCCTTGTCAAAGGATGCCTTGAAGATATAGTGTATGCCCAGTTCTTCAGTCAGCTCCTTTAGACTTGCGGCTATCTCCAGCGTGAGCCCCTCAGATTCAACCACGCAGGGACCTGACAAAAGAAAAAATGGCTGATCATTTCCAACTTCGACATCACATAGTTTCATATTAATAGCTCTTTGTATTGGCTCTTTGCAATAGCTCTCTGTATCAGTATCAGCTTTTTGAGTCCCGATATTTTATCGCGGCATTGATATAGCCCGTAAAAAACGGATGCCCTGTGCGTGGATGTGATGTAAATTCAGGATGAAACTGACATCCCATAAACCAGGGATGATCGGGCAATTCAATCATTTCAACCAGGGTTTTATCATGCGAGAGACCTGACAGAAGCATTCCCTTTTCTGACAGAATATCACGATAATGATTATTAAATTCATAGCGATGCCGGTGGCGTTCGATGATTTCTTCAGAACCGTAGGTTTTTGCAGCCAGCGAGCCTTTGCTCAGATAACACTTTTGCCCACCCAAACGCATGGTTCCACCCATATCGGATTTTTCATTGCGTTTTTCCAGCTCGCCTTCTTCCGTCATCCATTCTGTAATCAAACCAATCACCGGGTCTGGTGTATCGGGGTCAAACTCGGTACTGTTCGCCTTTTCAAGACCTGCCTTATGCCTTGCATATTCAATTACCGCCAGTTGCATTCCCAGGCAGATCCCCATATAGGGTATATTATTTTCCCGTGCATATTGAATCGCGGCAATCTTGCCTTCAACACCACGAGAGCCAAAGCCTCCAGGCACCAGTATCGCATCTGCTTTTTTGAGCACCTCAATGCCATCACTTTCAAGCTTTTCAGAGTCAATATATTCGATATTAACTTTGGATTCAGTCTGAATGCCGGCATGACTCAATGCCTCATTCAGCGATTTATACGATTCGGTCAGGTCAACATATTTGCCAACCATCGCCACGTTCACTTCTGACTTTGGAAAAGCCATGCCGTTGACAACTTTCTGCCAATCTGAAAGATCCGCCTCTTTTAAGTTATCCAGCTTTAGCTTGTCAGCTACAATTTGATCCAGATTTTGTGAATGCAACCATAGCGGAATTTTGTAAATATTATCCATATCTATGGCAGGGATGACCGCCTTTTCTGGCACATTGGTAAACAGTGCGATCTTTTTGCGCTCTTTATCCGGCAGCTTCTTTTCGCTACGACATAATAAAATATCAGGCTGGATACCAATTGAGCGCAGTTCTTTTACCGAGTGTTGTGTGGGCTTGGTTTTGAGTTCGCCCGCTGCCGCCAGGTAAGGAATCAGCGTGAGGTGCATAAAGAGCGCATTACTGCCCTCTTCCACCCCCATCTGCCGCAGTGCTTCCATAAACGGCAGGGATTCAATATCGCCTACGGTTCCACCCACTTCAACCATGGCAACATCGTAACCTTTAGCACCAGCACGCACACTTTGCTTGATCTCATCGGTGATATGCGGAATAACCTGAACGGTCGCACCAAGGTATTCTCCCCGTCGTTCCTTGCGAATCACACTGCTGTAAATACGACCGGTGGTAAAATTATTTAACTGCGTTGCTGTAAAATTGACAAAGCGCTCATAATGCCCCAAATCCAGATCAGTCTCGGCGCCATCCTCGGTAACAAAGACCTCACCATGCTGAAACGGACTCATGGTGCCCGGATCAACATTAATATAGGGATCAAGCTTCATCATGGTGACACTCAAGCCCCTGGCTTCAAGAATGGTACCCAGGGAAGCTGCTGCAATGCCTTTCCCAAGTGATGACACAACACCACCCGTGATAAAAATATACCTTGTCATTAAGAATTGCCTTGTCTGATTTATATCTACACAATTTCAGGGGAGGATTCTAGCATAGGGTTTAATAATAAACAGCAGATATAAAACACAGCAGCTCCTTAAATGAAGCTTAAATCTACCGTTACGCAGAGGAACACAGAGATATTCGCAGAGAACCGCAGAGATTGTAAAGAAGAAAAACAATTTACACCTTCTTCATTTGGCACACTATTGTTTGATACAATTTTTATAATATTAACCCCGTAGTTCTCTGCAAAAAACTCTGCGACTCTCTGCGTTACTTAAGTACAAAAATACTGCATAATAACTTACAGTCATTACTATACATATACATACCCATCCCCCCTGTTTTTAATACTTTTTTATGGAAAAACGTCTGGAAAATCTGGAAATTCTTTCAATGGAACAGGAAAATACCATTGAAGCATTAAGTCGTGAGGTTCATCGACAGCAGCTCTCTATACAGATGCTGGAGCAGCAAATACAGATTCTGAAAACCCGCATTGAAGCCATTAGCCAGGAAGAGGTGCTTCCTCCTGAAGAAGATCAAGTCCCCCCTCCTCATTATTAAGCGACTGTGATCAAGTGACTGTGAAGAGAGCAAAACCGAGCATTGCGATTAGTGCCGACAAGGGCATTCCAAAGCTTCAGCTTGAGCGGCTTGCACAGCTAACTGCCCTGCCCCTGTTAAATAAAACAAGCCGGGCGGACTACCTGTTACATATCAAAACAGAGCATTTGCAATTGCAAAAACACGAGCCGCTACACTCAAAAACAGCCAAATCCAGAAAAAAGCAAAAAAAACCACTGTCTATTTATGCCGATTTCGTCACCGGAAAAGCACAGCACAGACGCTTGCACGGCGGCGGCAAGGGGCAGAATATAGCCAGGGCAGTCGGTTTGCACAAAATCAGCAATCCACGGGTTCTGGACTTGACCGCGGGTCTGGGTGCCGATGCGTTTGTATTAGCCACCCTGGGCTGTCAGGTGACGCTGGTTGAGCGCAATCTGATCATTTACGCGCTACTTAAAGATGCTCTGGAGCGCGCCCGTTTATGCACTGATCCTGATTTGCAAGCCATTCTT
>JALVDQ010000044.1 GCA_027008885.1 Thiotrichaceae bacterium
CACGATCAGGAATGTATCTGCCACATTCTAGCATCAATAGCAGTTCTTGCATTGATTAATTCAAACTCAGAGACAAGCAAGAACAAATAAAACATACCAATACCCATCCCCCCCTGTTTTTATATATTTTTCCGGGCAGTAAAATTCTGGAGCTATTTCTCTGCCATTCTCTTGATAAAAGGTTATAATGGCACTATATAGGTAGCTAACTTTTTTTCTACATTTTCTTCTACGGGTTTGATATGCCTTATGTAATCCAGAAATTTCTTGGTCTTGTTATTCTTTCTGCGACGGTTGGACTGGTTTGTCTGCAGGTTCTGTTTCATCTATAAGTTCATCCAGAAGTTATAAAAACAAAGGTTAAAAAAACGTGAGTAAAGCCAAACGCTATGAACCTGAAAATCCGATTTTAAACACGGTCAAAACCGGCATTAAGGGAACTTTGCTGTTTCTTATGCCTTTGCCTGTGTTACTTGCTGCCATTATCCATCTGGTAAAGGGACACATCTTTTCCAGTCTCACTGCGGGCGCCTTGTTTACTGGCTTTATGGTTGCTGCCATTGTTGCCAGACATGGTTTTAAACTGGAAAGCAAATTTAAGCAAAAGAAGCTTGCCAAGGCTCCCGGCACTCCTTTCAAGTCGGTTGCGGCAGTGATACTGGCAGTGACAACAGGGCTTACCGCCTTTTTACTTGCAGATTACAAGCTCTTTGCCAGCATTCTGATTGGCTTTGTTACCATGCTTGGGTTTTATCTTGCCTATGGTCTTGATCCACGCCATGACAAAACCGGCAATATTTCTCTGGGCGTGACTGCTGATGAGGTCATTGAGGCACTCGAAGCCGCTGAAATCAAAATTGATATCATCGAAAAGGCGCGTAAAAACATTCACAATATCGAGTTTAATCAGCATCTTAAACGCATCGTTGAGAAAGCACGCGGGATTTTGACGCTGATTGAGGAAGACCCAAAAGATTTGGGACGCGCGCGCAAGTTTTTAAAAGTTTATCTGGATGGCACCGCGCGCGTTGCCGAAAGTTATGCCAAAACGCATAAAAGAGCCGCCACCACCGAGGTGCTTGATACCAACTTTCAGGAAGTGCTGGATTCGATTGAATCCACCTTTGATGAACAGCACCAGAAGCTATTGGAAAATGACCAGTTTGACCTGGACGTTAAAATCGAAGTTCTTAAAACACAGTTAAAACAAATCTAAAACCAAAAATAAGGAAACATCATGTCAGAAACCCAAACAGCAACAAAAACAGCAACTGAAGAAATCATCCCTGGGACTGAACTCGCGGAATACAAGGAAATATCCGAAGAAGTGATTGCCTATAAAGATGCGCAGGATGATGAAAAGAAAAGCATTGAAGAGTTAATCAAAGAGATTGATGTCAATGATCGCAGTAGCATCCTGTTCTTTGGCAGCAAGGCTCAGGAAGAAATGAGCAGTATCTCGGAGAATATGCTCGAAGGTGTACGCAACAAGGATTTGGGTGCAGCGGCAACGCCACTGAATGACATGATCGCAACCATTCGCGGTTTCGATGTGGATGAGCTAAACCCGAATAAAAAACTCGGTTTTTTTGCCAAACTGTTTGGCAAGGCGAAGCCCGTTTCTGTATTCCTCAGCAAATATGATGATGTGCGCAAGCAAATTAACGCTATTACAGATCGCATGGAAGAGCAGAAAACGCAGTTACTTACCGATATTATTTCGCTGGACAAGCTCTATGAAGCCAATCTGGAGTATTTTCACAAACTCGAACTGTATATCGCCGCGGGTGATGAAAAGCTTCGCCTGATTGATGAAAACCAGATTCCCGAACTGCAAAAAATTGCCGAGGAAAACAAGGAAGACATGCTCGCGGCTCAGGCGGTGCGTGACATGCGTAGCGCGCGTGATGACCTTGAACGACGCCTGCATGATTTGCGTCTGACCCGCCAGGTTGCCATGCAAAGCCTGCCAAGCATCCGTCTGGTGCAGGAGAATGACAAGACACTGATCAACAAGATCAATTCGACGCTGATCAATACGGTTCCTCTGTGGAAAAACCAATTAGCCCAGGCGGTCACTATTTTCCGTATGAGTGATGCCGCCGAGACCGTCAAAAAGGCAAGCGACCTGACCAATGATCTTCTGGAGAGCAATGCAGATAACCTGCGAACTGCCAATGCAGAAGTCCGCAAGCAGATGGAGCGCGGCATTTTTGATATTGAATCAGTAAGAAAAGCCAATACGCAGCTTATCGAAACGATTAATGACAGCCTCAAAATAGCGGAAGAAGGCAAGATAAAACGAGCCAAAGCTGCCAAAGAGCTTGAAAATATGGAAACCGAGCTACGTCAGGCATTGATTGCCGCCAAGTCACGCGCTGATGCGCCAGCAAAAGAGATTGAGGATAAAACAGACAAGAGCTAACGGCTAAACACCACGATCTTGTTGGACTCCTAAGACTAATACATCAAAGGAAATAAATATGGGAATTTGGGATAAATTATTTGGCGAGTTTATTGACATTATTGAGTGGACAGACTCAAGTGTTGATACCATGGTCTACCGTTTTCCGCGTTATGGAAACGAAATCAAGTTTGGTGCCAAACTGACGGTGCGCGAATCACAGGTTGCGGTGTTTGTTAGTGAAGGTGAAGTTGCCGATATTCTTGGTCCTGGCATGTATGAGCTTGAGACTAAAAATCTGCCCATCCTTTCCACCCTGCAACACTGGGATCATGGCTTTGAAAGTCCTTTCAAGGCTGAAGTGTACTTCTTCAATATGCGCCAGTTTGTCGATCTAAAATGGGGAACACGCAACCCGATTATGATGCGCGACAAGGAATTTGGCATGGTTCGCCTGCGCACCTTTGGCACTTACAGCATTCGTATTGATGACCCTGCCAGGTTTATCCGTGAAATTGTCGGTACTGACGGTCACTTCACGGTTGATGAAATCAGCAATCAACTCAGAAACCTGATTGTAACCCGCTACACCAATCTTTTAGGCAGTTCAGACATTCCGGTTCTCGATCTTGCCGGCAACCAGGAACAACTTGGTGAGCTTCTCACCCAGCGTATCGCGCCAGAATTTAAGGAGTACGGACTGGAACTCACCAAAGTACTGGTTGAAAATATCTCGTTGCCTGCTGCCGTTGAAGAAGCTCTGGACAAACGTACCAGCATGGGCATGATTGGTGATCTCAACAAATACATCCAGTTTGGTGCTGCTGAAGCCCTGCAAAACAGCTCCAGTAATGGTGTAGGTAGTAGCGTAGGTAGTGCCGTAGAAATGGGGCTGGGCTTTGCCATGGCAAATAAAATGGCACAGGATATGGCTCAGGCACAAACATTGCCAGGCTATGTTCCCAACCATGCTCAAAACCATGCTACAACAAATAATGCCCCGCTAAACAATATTCCTGAAAACATACAACCAGGACCACCCCCCCTGCCCGACACAAACTGGTATGTTGCCATTGATCGCCAGTCACAGGGACCTTTTGATCTGAACAAACTTCAGCAACTTGCCAGCCAGCACCTGATTTCACCAGCAACACTTGCATGGATTGACGGCATGAAAAACTGGGAAGCAATTGAAAATATAGAGGCACTTGATGGTTTGTTTGAAGAGGATAGCAGCACGCCCCCTGCCCTTCCAGACAGCAAATTCTGAGAACTGCCAAAGAACTAAAAACCAATTGAGAACCTGTCTGGAAATAACGAGAGTCAAATATCCGTGAGCCGTCTTTTTGAGAAAAACACACGCTTTGTTCCATTAAAAACTGACAAAAAGACCCAGGAAAACGATCACATCATCTCGCAGGCGAGTTTTGTCTGTAAAAATTGTGGCTCTGACCTGGTCTTTTCGCCAGAATCACAGGATTTGCGCTGTCGCAATTGCGGTAATCACTACCCGATTAATATTCCCGAAGAAGAAATTCACGAATATGACTTTGAACAGGCTGTCCATGAATTGTCACGTTTACGCCATAATTCGTCTAATGACAGGCGTATCTCGGTCATTCACTGCCCCTCCTGCGGGGCTGATTTCAGCTTCAAAAAAACGGAACATGCGGGTGAATGTCCTTATTGTGCGACCCCTGTTGTTGCCAGCACCGCAGAAGCCCGCTTTATAATTCCACGCTCATTATTACCTTTCAGAATTGAGAAAAAACAGGCAATCGAAATTTTTGACGAGTGGATTGGTAGCCGCTGGTTTGCCCCGTCATCACTAAAAGATCACAGCAAACGCGATGAAAAACTGATTGGCATCTATTTGCCTTACTGGACCTATGACAGCCAAACCTACAGCCAGTATCGCGGGCAGCGCGGCATGACCTATTACGATCGTCAGGTCTACACAACCGTTATTAACGGACGCCGGGTACAACAAGTTCGCATGGTGCCGCGCATACGCTGGACACCCGTTGCCGGTCAGGTCAGCGTACACTTTGATGACGTTCTCATCGGTGCAACCAAAACCCTGCCACGAACTATAATTGATCATCTGCAACCCTGGGATTTAGAGAATCTTGTCCCCTACTCCGAACAGTTTATCAGCGGTTTTCGCAGTGAAATCTACCAGGTTACGGTGGATCAGGGCTTTTTGCAGGCAGAAAATGTTATGGAACGCACCATACGCCAACACATTCGTTACGACATCGGCGGAGATCACCAGCGTATATCAGCCATCAATACCCAACACGAAAACACCAGCTTCAAGCATGTTCTATTGCCTGTCTGGTCGGCCGCCTTTAAATATCACGGCAAGACCTATCGCTATGTTATAAACGGGCGCAATGGAACAATTCAGGGTGAACGCCCCTACAGCATAATAAAAATTAGCATCGCCGTGATTGCCGCCATCGCCGTGATGCTGGCACTACTGTTTGTAATGCAACAACAAGGCGTATTTAACGGTGCTGGATCGGGATTTATACAAATCAATACTTTCTAGCTCAAGTTTCGGAGTTCAAAAACAGCATAAGAATCACTGATTCCAGTTATTCAGTTTAAGTAACAC
>JALVDQ010000045.1 GCA_027008885.1 Thiotrichaceae bacterium
ATCATGCTGATTATGGTGTTAATTCAGGGCTCTATGGGCAAGGGAGCGCAACGCTGGCTAGAGATTGGCAGCTTGCGTTTTCAGCCTGCCGAAATAATGAAACTGGCAGTACCAATGATGATTGCCGGCTACTTTTCCAATAAAATACTCCCCCCAAGTCTCAAGGAGCTGTTTGTCGCAAGCATTCTTGTGCTTGTTCCCATGCTCCTGATTGTAAAACAGCCTGATCTGGGAACAGCATTACTGGTAGGAAGCGCGGGATTCTTTGTTATCTATTTTGCCGGTTTGCCCTGGAAATGGCTTATCGCTACCGCCATCGCAGGTATGGTCGCTGCGCCTCTGGTTTTTTTTTACGGAATGCACGATTACCAGCGCCAACGAGTTTTAACCCTGTTTAATCCGGAAGCTGACCGCCTGGGTTCTGGCTACCATATTATACAGTCAACAATTGCCATCGGTTCGGGTGGTTTTTATGGGAAAGGCTGGCTAAAGGGAGATCAGTCCCGACTGGATTTTTTGCCTGAGCGACACACTGATTTTATTTTTGCTGTGTTTGGGGAAGAATTTGGTCTGCTTGGCAATATGATCCTTTTTTCACTTTATATTTTTATTATCTGGCGCGGTCTTTATCTCGCTACCAAGGGGCAAGATACTTTTGCCAGATTGCTCGGTGGCAGCCTCAGTATGACCTTTTTTATCTATCTGCTGGTAAATACCGGAATGGTAAGCGGTATCTTGCCCGTTGTTGGCGTGCCATTGCCATTGATTAGCTACGGCGGCACATCACTGGTAACCCTGATGATTGCTTTCGGTCTGCTTATGGGATTAAAACGGCGTAAAAAAGGATATAACGAACAATGAAGAAACTGTTTTGCCTGCTGTCTGTTATTTTGAGCCTGCTATGTAGCGCAGAGAGTAGCGCCGAAGTTTATTCCCGAGCACAAATCAGTCCGGCAGCAAATTACCTGTCTTATCCTGCCATGCGAGCCTTTATTGAACGCATGGTACAACGGGGATTTGATCGCAACTACCTTGTTCAGACATTTTCACGCATCCGCCGGGACGAGAAAATCTTGTCCAGTGCTGCAAACCCTGCCGAAAAGAAACCGTGGCGAAATTATCGCCCTATTTTTCTCAATGAAACACGCATCCGCTCTGGTGTGAATTTCTGGAATATGCACCAGCAGGCTTTACAGGCAGCCACGCAACGCTATGGCGTTCCAGCAGAATACATCGTTGCAATTATTGGCGTAGAAACACTCTATGGCAGAAATACAGGCAAATACAATGTACTGAGAAGCTTAACAACATTGGCGATGGATTTTCCCAAACGATCCGCCTTTTATCTCTCGGAACTTGAGCATTATTTTCAGCTCATTCGTGAAGAAGGGCTGTTAAACCCGATGCTCTTGCGCGGTTCGTATGCCGGTGCCATGGGTCTGGGACAATTTATTTCAAGCAGCTACCGCAAGTTTGCCATTGACTTTAATGGTGATGGACATCGTGACCTGTGGAATCCTGAGGATGCGATTGGCAGTGTCGCCAATTATTTTTATCACCACGGCTGGCAACGCGGGGCTGATGTCGCCGTTCCCGCGCTACTGGGCAGAGACATTCCAGGCGATCTGGTCAGCACAGATGCAAGCAAGCCACGCCTGCTTCTCCCCCTGTTGCAACAATATGGAGTACAGGCATTAGGAAAAATAAATTCTACGCACGTCGGATTATTGGAACTTTTTGGCGCAAGCGGTGTAGAATACTGGATAACTGGCGATAACTTTTATGTGATAACACGTTATAACCATAGCCCAAAGTATGCAATGGCAGTGTTTCAGCTCGCCCAGGAAATAAAAAACAGAAAAAACTTACAATCAATAAACAAGAAAAAGGGGATATAAAAATGAAAATCAATAAAACCACGACAGGCGCAAGCATCATTCTAATCGCTGCTACTATTATGACTTCTGGCTGTAGCACTTTTGACAGTATCGGCAAATCAGCCAGAAAAATGACAACCTTTGGAAGCCAGCAAAGTACGGATACAAGCAGCGTAGCTGTCAATGAAAAACTGATCATACCACCCAGCCTCAAGGAACCCGGTAGTAGCAATAATAGTAATGCGGCAACATCCAGCCGTAGTGTTGCACAAAAAAAACCAGTAAAAAAACGCACTTCAGTGTCTAACAGAAACTATTATGTTATTGTCGGCACCTATCCCGATCAGGAACAAGCACTGGATACTTTTGTAAGACTTTCCTCAATTGGTCTTCCAGGTGCTACAATGGAATCCCGCAAAACCAAAAGCGGCAGAAGCCTTCACATGGTTCGCCTTGGTCCTTATCACGATCAGGAGCAAATTGACAAAGTTACAGACAGTCTAACAAGTGACGGGCTTTCACAGTTTAAAGTTGTAGAGAATTAAATACATTTAATACGTTATGAAAATATTTCCTAGAAATACCTTTTTTTTCCTGCTTTTGGCAATAGCCGTATTTGCCGGTCATCTTGCAAGAGCAGCAGAACTTCCGGCGCCACCTGATATTAATGTGCACAGCTACCTGCTGGTAGATTTTTACAGTGGTGCGGAACTCGCTGCAAAGAATGCAGACAAGCGCATTGAACCTGCCAGTATCACCAAGCTAATGACCGCTTACATCATTTATGATGAACTGGACAAAGGCAATATTACGCTTAAAGACAAGGTTCTTATCAGCAAAAAAGCCTGGAAAATGGAAGGTTCCAGGATGTTTGTCGAGGCAGGAAAAAAAGTGCCTTTAAACCGCATATTATCGGGTCTGGTAATACAGTCTGGCAATGATGCCGCAATTGCACTCGCTGAGCATGTTGCCGGCAGCGAAGCCGCCTTTGTCGCACGCATGAATGAGCAGGCAAAAGCAATGGGCTTGAACTCAACGCATTATACCAATGCCACTGGCTGGCCAGACCCGAATCATTACACTACCGCCAGAGACATTGTAAAACTGACGCGCGCCATCATAAAAAATTTCCCGGAGCACTATAAGTTGCATTCCAAAAAAGAATACAGCTATAACGGCATCAAGCAATATAACCGCAATAAATTATTGTGGCGGGACAAGACAGTTGACGGAGTTAAAACAGGGCACACAGAATCAGCTGGCTACTGTCTGGTTGCCTCCTCCCTGCGTGAAGGCATGCGCCTGATTTCGGTCGTTTTAGGTGCGAAAGATGAAAAATCGCGTGCCGATTATAGCCAGGAATTACTTGAATTTGGTTTTCGCTTCTTTGAAACACACAAGCTTTATGATGCCGGCTCGGTGCTGGCAGAATCACGCGTCTGGAAAGGCACAAAAAATGTCGTACCTGCGGGGATACTGGATGATCTGTATGTCACTGTTCAAAAAGGTCATTACAAGCAGTTAAAAGGTTTGATGGAACTTGACAAAAGCATTGATGCCCCGGTAAAAAGAGGCGACAGGGTTGGCACTGCCATTATCAAGGACGGCGATATCATCGTAAAGGAAGAACCTTTGCTTGCCCTGGATGCGGTCGATGCCGGTGGCTTCTGGTCAAAAGTAACCGATAGTGTTAAAAAACTCTTTAACTAGAAGCCTGTCCGAGAACCAAGAAATCAGTAATTTTCCAAAAAAACATTTTTTACTAAGCTATTGAAAAAATAACTTAATTTTTGCTAAATTATTGAAAATCACAGGACAGATTTCCAGCATAGGGATAGCGAAAAAATGAACAAAAAAGATGACAACGATACTCAAAAAAACCAGCATACGCACAAAAACGCGGATGCTGACAAATGCACAGAAGAAGAATCACTCATAGACTTTCCCTGCGACTTTCCAGTCAAGGTAATGGGTGCTGCCATCCCTGAATTTCACTCATGTGTTGATAAAATAGCAAAAACACATGACCCCGAATATATTCCGGATGAAACCAAACAAAACACAAGCAAAACAGGTAAATACGTCAGTTTAACGCTAAATATCCATGCCAAAGACAAGCCACAGCTAGACAGACTTTACCAGGAACTGAGTGACCACGAACTTGTACTCTGGGCATTGTAAACCCGCCATAAAAAATCTCGGCTTGCAGGATTATCAGGAAACCTGGCAAGCAATGCAGGACTTTAACAAAGCACGCAACAGCGAAACACCTGATCAAATCTGGGTAGTAGAACATCCTCCGGTATACACCCTCGGTCGCAATGGCAAAAAAGAGCACATTCTGCGCAAGACCGACATTCCCATAATTCACGTCGATAGAGGCGGACAAGTCACCTACCATGGTCCAGGTCAACTGGTTATTTATCTGCTACTGGATTTACACCGCCGAAAGCTTGGCGTTCGACAACTTGTCAGCATCATTGAAAACAGCATTATTCAACTTTTAGGCGAATATGAGATTAAAGCCAATAGTGAAAAAACAGCACCTGGCGTGTATGTCAATGGCAGCAAAATTGCCGCACTTGGATTGCGCATATCAAAAGGCTGTAGCAGCCATGGTTTAAGCCTGAACGTAGACATGGATTTAACCCCATTTCAGGCAATCAACCCATGCGGCTATCAGGGCTTGCAAATAACACAATGCAAGGATCTGGGCATTACTGACAATATGCAGAAGCTTGCAAACAAACTGCTTCAGATACTTTGCCAGCAACTTGCTTAAAGCCAAACCTGTTGCTCTACTCAATGCATAGCCTGGATTAGCGTAGCGTAATCCAACATAGTGCACGGTCTGCCTTCTATTACCCATCCCCCCCTGTTTTTACATATTTTGCGTATTGCGTAGGGTTGGTGTAGCTTTGCGAAACCAACCATAACCGAGGTTTAAATCTGCTCGGTTATGCAAATTCACCGACCCTACACCGCCCTCTGTCCTCTGTCCTCTGTCCTCTGTCCTCTGTCCTCTGTCCTCTGTCCTCTGTCTTCTGCTACCCATCCCCCCTGTTTTTTATATATTTTTGCGTGCGAGTCTGCGTCCTGGAAATTTTTTTGAACCTTTTATTGATGCTCCGGTCAGAGAGTT
>JALVDQ010000046.1 GCA_027008885.1 Thiotrichaceae bacterium
AAACTTTGAGTATATGATTATGATTGATGAAGATGGATTGTTTTAGTGCTTGAAACTTGAGACTCTCCTTCTGTCCTCAGTCCTCAGATACCCATCCCCCCCCTTTTTTTATATATTTTTGCGTAGCCTGTGCGTTGAGGAATATACACGGGAGCAGTGAACAACTACGGTACTGAATAGCATGGATAGATTTAAAAGTGGAACTTTATAACATCGTGAAGTTCATAACTTGGAGTCCCTTAAATTTTAGTTCTTAAACGGAGTTGAGAATGAATAAATTTATCATCATCAAGACGAGCCTTATTTTCTTATTGCTTAGCGCATTTACGTCTATCTCAATGGCGGATATTATTTTTGATTTCAATGGAAATCACCCTGTCTATGGAAAAGCAAAAGCCGAATTGCATCTGAAAAATAATTATATCTTTGGCTCAGATATTACCGCTAGAAACTTGATCAAATTGAATTTTAGATCTTCGGTACAGCATTTTACTATCTATCCAAAAGAGACAGGTCATATTTATGCTGCTTTAGAAATTAATGGAAAACTTTCTAACACCGCAGGTAATTTTCAGTTTTATATTGATGCCGTTAATGACAAATTCTTTGGTAGCAGGACAGATGGTACATGGCGAGCAGGTAATAGCATGAGTGAAGGAAATTTAGGTCGCTGGAAATTAAGAACTACGAATTTTAAACATATATGTTTGACTCAAGATAACTTTCATAAGGCTGCGAGTAGAGGTGATGTCGCCTATGTTGAACAATGCTTGAGATCAGGTATTGATGTTAACCGTAAAGAGGGAAATGGCTGGACGGCACTGCACTCTGCCGCAAGCAAAGGACGAATTAATGTAGCCAGAACATTATTGAGGTATGGAGCAAATCGCTCTATTAAAGACAAGTCTGGGCGTACCGCATATGATCATGCTGTTCGCGCTAAACGCTATAATATGATGGCTATTTTAAAAAAATAGTCTTGTAGCTCGTGTTTTGTGCCTCAGCAAAGGGTACAAAATATGTAAAAAACAAGGGGGTGGGTATAACACAAGTTTATACCCACCCCGCCTGTTTTTGATACTTTTCTCGGACAGGCTCTTAGCTGTTATTTATACCCATTGATTGAGTCAAACAGTTCTGGCACGACCAGTGAAATCTGCGGAATAAAGGTGATTAGCATCAGGAAGAAGAGCAAGAGCAGCAGCCACGGCAGAGAGGCGCCGATTGCCCATCCCATTGGCTTTTGCGTTATTCCGGCGATGACAAACAGGTTGAGCCCCACTGGTGGCGTGATCATGCCAATTTCCATATTCACCACCATAATAATGCCGAGATGAATGGGGTCGATGCCGAGTTTTGTGGCAATCGGGAACAGGATGGGAGCCATTATAAGCAGAATTGCAGAGGGTTCCATAAAGTTGCCAGCGACCAGTAGCAAGACATTCACGACCAGCAAAAAGCCCCACGCGGGCAAGCCCCAGGCGATAATCATTTCAGCGATATGGTGTGGAATGCGCTCAGAGGTGAGGACATGCGCAAACAGGATCGCGTTGCCGATGACGAACAGCAACATAATGGAAACTTTCGACGCATCCATAATCACTTTGCGCACTTCCTTGTCAAAAATACTTTTGGGGAAGGCTTCGAGTATCTTGTAACCGTTGCGTGCAAGGGCTGTGCCTAATGCTTCACCTTGTTTTCTCCAGGGGACATTTTTTAGCGGACCAATATCCCGATAACCAAACACGGCAACCAGAAAGGCATAAACAGTTGCCACCGCAGCCGCTTCTGTGGGGCTGGCGATGCCGCCATAAATAGCACCCAGTACAATAAAGATCAGCATTAATCCACCGAGTGCGATTAACCCCGATTTTGCGACTTTCCTAAAGCCGGGGAAGGGCGATGCGGGCAGGTTTTTAATGCGTGCATAAATGTAAATCGCCAGCATCAAAAGTAATCCCATTAAAATCCCGGGGAGCATCCCTGCCATAAACATGCGTGCCGCCGAAACCTCGGTTGCAGCGGCATACACCAGCATTACGATTGATGGCGGAATCAGGATACCGAGTGTGCCAGCAGTGCTAATTACACCTGCGGCAAACTTTTCGGGGTAGCCGACACGCTGCATTCCCACAATTACGATGGCGCCAATCGCGGCGACAGTTGCGGGGGAGGAGCCTGAAACGGCTGCAAATAGCATACAGGCAAGTACCCCTGCCATTGCCAGACCGCCACGGATATGACCCACAACATCCACGGCAAAGTCGATTATTCGTCGTGCTACGCCGCCAGTTGAGAGGAAGGCTGAGGACAGAATAAAAAACGGAATGGCAAGAAAGGTATAATGTTCAGACAGGGCTTCAAACAGCTTCAGGGCAATTGATGCAAGCGAATCATCGGAGAACAGTAAAATGGTAACGACGCTTGAAAAACCGAGTGATACGGCAACGGGTACGCCAATCATCATGCAGAGAAAAAGTAGCGTGAAGAGGGTCGGGATAACATAAGATTCCATTATTTAGCGCCTCCTGTAGTTTGTTCACTTTGTTTTATTTGCTTGGCAAGTTCGATGGATTCTTCTGCTTCATCAATATGAGAAAAGCCTTCGGCATCGCCTTTGAGTATTTTTATAAAGAGCTGGATAAAACGGTAAAGCAACAAAATAAAGCCAATCAGGATAATACTTTCAGTGATCCAGCGTTTGTATTCCAAGTCTTCCATTTCAATCCCGATTTTTTTCAGTTTGGCAAGATAGTTCCAGGCAGCGATCATAAAAATAATGCTGTAGGCAATGCACACTGCTACCGATAGCAACCCCATGGCACGACGAATAGCTTTTGGAAAAAGTTTTACAAAGCTGTCTACGCCAATATGTGCGCCAACTTTTACGCCATAAGACGCGCCAAATAGAACAAACCACGCCATCATATAAAGCGTTACTTCCTGTGACCAGGCAATCCCGCTGTTAAAGCCAAAGCGCATTATGACATCGAGAAATACCAGCAGAGTCATAATAACCAAAAAGAGTGAAAGAATGGTCTCTTCCAGTTTATCGGTAATCTTGGTAAGCATATCTTCTATACCTCATTGCTGTGTTTATTTATTGGTGGTTAAACTTGTATTTTGTAGGTTGGATTAGCGTAGCGTAATCCAACATAGCTCATAAAATAGTGCCACGATTTTGTCGGATTACGCCAAGGCTAATCCGACCTACAAAACATTGGTTTAATCCATTACCATTTGGTATTCATAAAAAGAAAAAGGACACTGCATAAAGCAAGTGTCCTTTTATTATTTTAAATCCTGATGGCAGACATTATTCCTTGTTTGCATCAATCGCTGCTTTAAGGTTATCTTCGCCAACGATGTCTTTAAAGTCATCCCAAACAGGTTTCATTGCTGCAACCCACTTGGCGCGCTCTTCAGGCTTTAACTCGATAACAGTAGTACGTTTACTGTCAATGATTGCCTGTTTGTCGCTCATGGCTTTTTCTGCTGCGACTTTGTTACCAAAGGCAACGGCTTCATCCAGTGCTTTCTTTAGCTCAGTGCGAACATCATCAGGCAGACCGTTCCAGAATTCGGCAGAGGTAACAACCATATAGTCTAAAAGACCATGATCCGATGAGGTGATATAAGGCTGAACTTCATAAAACTTTTTGGAGCGAATATTTGACCAGGTGTTTTCCTGTCCATCAATCGCTTTGGTTTGCAGCAGTGTAAAAACTTCGGAATAAGGCTTCTTTAGCGGTGTTGCGCCCACAGCTTCAAACTGTTTTGCCAATACATCAGATGACATAATGCGGAATTTCAACCCCTTCGCATCAGCCGGTACATGCAGTGGCTTGGATGCTGAAAGCTGTTTCATGCCATTATGCATATAACCCAAACCGATCAGACCTTTTTTCTCAACCGTTTTAAGTAGCGCCTGACCTTCAGGACTTTGCTGGAAACGCTCAGCTGCTGCCATATCGTTAAACAGGAAAGGCAGGTCAAAAATTTGCAGCTTTTTGGTGTATTTTTTAAACTTGGAAAGTGATGGTGAGGCTAACTGCACATCGCCAAGCAATAAGGCTTCAAGCACCTTGTTATCACCAAAGAGTTGACCATTGGGATAAATTTCTACTTCTACCTTGCCTTTTAAGCGTTCATCAACCAGTGCCTTAAACTTGTTCGCCATCTGTCCTTTTGGCGTGTTTTCAGCAACAACGTGTGAAAATTTAAGTTTGATTGGTGATGCCTGAACAGCCAGTGAAAGCGTTAGGATAGCAGCGCTGGTTAAGCCGAATAATATTTTTTTCATAAATTAAAGTCTCCTTTTTGGTGATATTTGAAGTAATTCCGGTTTTTGTAAAACAGGTTAAGTGCTTATATCTTTTAGTACAATTTTAAGCAGATTGCCTGTTTTATTTTATCTAAATTCATATTGAAGCATGGATTCAGTGCAATATCCACCGTCAGGTTTAGATTCATGCTTTTTACAAGCTTTGCAGAAGTGTTCTATAATACAGTGGATACCCACAAAGGAGATTGATGTTATGAAAAGTTCAATAGACGCTTCCAGTACGGAAAAAACTGAAAAAATTTCTCCACTTGCCTATGTCTTGTCTGTTGCGTTAATCGCAATGGCTGTTGTTGCCGTCGCTTCAATTATGGCTTGCTCTTTGCCTTATTGATAACTCCATAAGCAGTTGCAATGGATATTAATTTAATTCACCACCATGAGATTTTAAGCTCGGGGAGTCGTCTCGCTTACCAATTTTTTGTGATCCTGGCGATGCTGGTTGGTGGCTGGTTAATCCGCACTGATTCTGAAAGCTGGCAGCTAGCCCCCATAAAACGCTGGACTATTTTAGCTGTTGCCTTTATTGGGGCGCTGCTTGGTTCTGCTATTCCGGCTTTTTTCTCTGGTGGTCTGGTGGAAGATCTGGCATGGTCAATGCCGATCACACCAAAAACAGTAATGGGTGGAATCCTGGCT
>JALVDQ010000047.1 GCA_027008885.1 Thiotrichaceae bacterium
TGAAACGAAAATTTCAGAATTGTTATAAGGTGAGTTTATCAAGAGAGGCGAATAGTCGCTCTATTTAACGAACTTGATAAGCTCAGATTATGATGATTGTGGGATTTGCAGTCAATTTCTAGTTCTCGGACAGGCTCCTAAGCAATTCGATAGTTTTGAGCTTGAGATTTTGTTTTTAGATCGGGTATTTCAAGGTGTTCCAGTTCTTCTGCGGAAATGGGCTTGCTGAATAAATACCCCTGAATGATGTTACAGGAATGTAATTTTAAATATTCACACTGGTTATACGTTTCAACTCCTTCGGCTACAATATCCAGCCCCAGTGATTGCCCCAGTTTAATAATTGAGAGGACAATAGTATTGTCCTTTTCCCTGTCGCACAGATTGGAAATAAATGCTTTGTCTATTTTCAGGGTTGTCAGGGGAAGCTTTGCCAGATACAGGAGCGATGAATAGCCTGTTCCAAAATCATCAATTGATATTTTTATGCCCATTCTGTTTGCTATGCGCAGTTGATTAATTGTTAAGTCATTGATCTCGAAAAGAGAACCCTCTGTTATTTCTATACCAAAAAGGAAGGGGGACAAATCGTATTTCTGGATTTTTTCAATCAAACGCTTCAGTGATGCTGTAAATATCTGCTGATTACCTGCCAGATTGATATTAACTCTAATTCGATAGTTGCCATCTTTCGCCCATTTGCGTTGCTGTTTGCAAACTTCGTCAATCACAAAATAATTTACCGATCTGATCAAATTGGTTTTTTCGGCTATTTGTATAAAAGTTTCAGGCGATACTTCACCGTGTTTTGGGTCATTCCAGCGCAACAGGGCTTCACAGTCACTCACACTGTATGTTTCGGTATTAAGCAATGGCTGGTAAAGCAGATAAATATTTTTTTTATTGGATAATGAGGTTTGCAGACGCTGTGATATTTCATTCTCTACTAAAACGGTATTGACTAGTTTATTGGAAAATAAACGGTAGCAGGCTCTCCCCGTTTTCTTCGCCTGATACATGGCAAGATCAGATTTATGCAATAACATCTTTGTGGTGGTTGCATCATCAGGATACATGGCGACGCCAATGCTTGATGTCAAACCAATCTTTTGCCCATGAGAATAGTAATTGGTATTTACCGCAGTGGATATTTTTTTCATCAGGGCATCAGTTTTCTTCCTGTTAATATCCCTGATTAAAAGCACAAATTCATCTCCACCAAAACGTGCAATGCAGTGGTTAACCCCTTTCAACTGGGAAGATAAAACTTTTCCAAATTGAACCAGTAGAGAATCTGCCAGGGTATGACCGTAAATATCATTTATTGATTTAAAGTAATCAATATCAATAAATGCGACAGCAAATGAAGAATTTGGCTTTTCCAGTATTTGCCTGTTAATTTCTTCCAGAAAATGCAGGCGGTTGGATAAATTTGTAAGCAAATCCAGCCTTGATGAATCCGTCAGTTCTTTATTTTTTGAGATATATTGCCGCAGGATGTGAACTGAAAAATAGAGACCCAAAGCAATTAAAATCATGTTGATAAAACCATAAAAAGCAATACTGTAAATCGTTTGATCATTGATTTTCTGAATTTCATCAGCAGACTGTGTCTGGATGTATTTGTTTCCACGCAGAATCTGTTTCAATGTGTTTTCTTTTTGCTTTAGCAGCTCATTACTAAACAACAGAAATGCCTTGTAGTTTTCGCCCTGTTTCACCAGTTCAATGACTTGATCTTCAAGCTTCTTGTAGGCAGACAGCATCGCAGCCTGCTTTACAAAAATTGGATTAATAGGCTTGTTTTTGTTGTGAATACAAAGAGATTGATTTTTAATCAGTTTTTTCCGTTCCTGGTATATTTCATTGATTAATGCCTGAATTTTCCCGGTATCAGTTGTACTGGTATTGCCATTCACCAGTTTAAACAGAGACTGGTAGCGATTGATTAACCCCGCATAGATTTGACTATGGATGATATTAGATTGCTCATGCTTCTTTAATGCTGTTTTCATCATGGAGTTAATACCAAGCATTCCAAACAGGCTGAAGGAAAGCATGAAAATCAGCAATACAAGCATAATTGAAATAGGCGTAAACCTGAAAAAGCGATTATGTTTTTTATCAATTAGCATTTATTAATTTTGATATAACTATCTAAGTGCACGGGCAGGTTCAATATTTATCCATAAAGTGTGCGGAAATATAGCATGATAAATATACTATATAACAAGTAATAGTGGATGAATTTTAATCATATCAGCAGGAATATTACGCTATCCCCAAGTATAAAAGTAATATAATTTATATGGGATTTTATTTTCTGAATAATAATTGTATCTATGTGAATTAAATAAAAATATTTATGAATCTTGGGCTAATTGACAAGCATCAAGGTTCTTTTGTGGTTGCGGGCTTAGTGTTGACTACTCTCTCAATGGTAATGTTTAGTGAATAATACTGCAACAATCGAATACGATAGCGAAAAGGATCAGGGTGATGTCAGGCTGTTACCTGGGGACCTTGCCATCTGGTTTTTTATCTTTGCCGAATTACTGGTTTTCGCTGTTTTCTTTATTATTTATTCTATTCAGCGTTTACAGCATATTGAGTTATTTAATCAGTATCAGGCAACTCTCAACAAGGAGTCTGGCGCAGTTAATACCATCTTGTTGATCACTGCCAGCTATTTTGTGGTACGGGCGGTACAGTCAATCAAGGCAGACGAGGTTGAGCAATGTATTAAATGGTTATACGCCTCACTGGCTATGGGTGCAGGCTTTTTAGCCATTAAAAGCTATGAGTTTTACAGCAAGTTTTCTGTGGGTATTGATCTGAATACCAATGATTTTTATTTCTTTTATATCTCGCTTACGTTTTTCCATTTTTTGCATGTGATACTTGGCATGATTATTATCTTTGCGGTCATTATCTTTGCCAAAAAAGGAAAATACAGCGCAAAAGAACACACGGGTATTGAAACAGCCGCATCCTACTGGCACATGGTTGACCTGGTGTGGATTACCTTGTTTCCACTCGTTTACATTATTCGTTAGGGGGGCTTTGCCAGGAAATTGATATGAGCAGACTATTCAATACAACAGGCATCTGGATCATTATGATTATCCTGACGATTTTCACCTATGCCATGGGCAAGCTTGGCTACAGTGGCACAGCGCCAGTATTGCTTTTACTGCTCACGGTACTGATTAAAAGCACCTTTATTATTCGTGATTTTATGGGTCTGCGAGGTGTTTCATTGCTGTGGCGAAGCATAATGTATGGATGGCTATGGATAGTCGTTATTTCTATTGCGGTGACTTATCTTATGAGTACGCACTAAATAATATAAAATACTTAGGAGGTTATATGGAAATCAATAAAACCAAAACCATTCTTGACCCCGAGACCATTCCCAGGGTCGATATTGACTTTATGAATAATACCCATGTCGAAGAACTGGCGATAGCCAATGAACTGGGCAAACAGGTTAGTGCCTTTCAGGATGGCAAAGATACCAGTGATGAAAATATCAAGAAAATTTCTGATCTGTTAAAAAAGTGGCTTGATCACACCATTCCGCATTTTGAACGGGAAAACCGCTTAATGCAGGAAACAGGCTTTCCCGCCTATCAAATTCATTCAGAAGAACATGATATTGCACTGAATCGTTTTCGCACTATTATTAGCGCATGGGATGAGAACCGTGACATTGATTTAGTCGCTGATTTTGTTTTTACACTCTGGCCTAACTGGTTTAACGGGCACGTCAATAGTATGGACATGATGACCGCCAAATTTGCCGTAATGAATGGCTTTGATCCACAGGCATCCCTTAACTAAATAACGAGCACTACTTATTGTATGAGCCAATCCATGAGCCAACTCCCGTTTTACCAAAGCCAGCATAATGAAATCGAGCTGTTTGAACATGCCTACAAAAATCAGTTACCACTGCTGATTAAAGGACCAACCGGTTGTGGAAAAACCCGCTTTATTCATCACATGGCGGCAAAGCTGAATCGCCCGATTTATACGGTTGCCTGCCATGATGATTTAACCGCAGCCGATTTGGTTGGTCGCCACCTGATTGGCGATGGTGAAACCTACTGGCAGGATGGACCACTCACGCGGGCAGTGCGTGAAGGTGCAATCTGCTATCTGGATGAAGTCGTAGAAGCGCGCAAAGATACCACCGTGGTATTGCATCCGCTGTCAGATGACCGCCGCGTACTACCCATTGAACGCACAGGTGAAGAGCTAAAAGCACCACCTGAATTTATGCTGGTGGTTTCATACAATCCGGGCTATCAAAACCTGTTAAAAGGCATGAAGCCATCCACGCGGCAACGCTTTGTTTCAATGCGCTTTGACTACCCTGATATTGAAACCGAAAGAACCATTATTCAGAAAGAAACTGGCATTGATGAGGGGCTGGCAACACAGCTTATTGAATTGGCTCATGCAATGCGCGCACTCAAAGACCATGATCTGGAAGAATCCGCCTCAACCAGATTGCTGGTTTATGCCGCCACCCTGATCAAATCAGGCTTTGCTCCGGTTGATGCCTGCCGCGCGGCGATTGTAGAGCCACTTACTGACGAAGAAGAGACCGTCGATGCCTTGATGGAAGTGGTACATGCAAAAATCGCAACAATAGTATAAGAAACGGTGAAGAAACGGTGTAAGAATAATTAAATTTAAAGCTGGGAATACAAAATGGATAACAAGGACGAAACAACAAACAAAACAACCGCAAAGACAACAGACAAAGAAGACAGCATCGGCGCAATTGCCGAAGCGCTCTTTATGATTAATCTGCTTTTGACTGGTTTATTCTATGTTGCACTCTGGATTTTATATTTTTTAAAATACAAAGATGCCTCCCAGGTCAGCAAAAACCATCTCAAACAGACCTTAATTGCTGCCAGTATCAGCCTGTTAATTTTTATCGTGATGTTTTTATATGCG
>JALVDQ010000048.1 GCA_027008885.1 Thiotrichaceae bacterium
TTATGCGCTTCGGTGTAAATCTCCAGCTTGACCTGCTTGCCTGAGAGAGTGGTATAGGTATCGCTGACACGTTCAAGCTTGCCTGCGACAAGTGCGAACAGGTATGACGGTTTTTTGAAGGGGTCCTGCCATTTGGCGAAGTGTCTGCCGCGATCCAGATCACCGTGTTCTATCAGATTACCATTGGATAGCAGTACTGGGTATTTTTCCTTGTCTGCACGAATCAGCGTGGTGAATTTCCCCATGACATCGGGGCGATCCAGAAAGTAGGTCATCTTGCGAAAGCCCTGTGCCTCACATTGTGTGCAGAAATTACCGCTTGACTGGTACAGACCTTCCAGAGATGTGTTTTTCTGCGGATAGATTCGCGTGGTGATTTCGAGTGTAAACTCATCCGCCAGGTGAGACAGGATCATGCCCGTATCATTTAGCTGATAATCGTTTTCGCTTAACTCATAACCATTGATTGCAATTCGCTCCAGTTCCAGCTCTGAGCCAAAAAGCTCCAGATCTGTCTGTGGCGCATCAGTATTACGTTTGTAATTAACGCTGGATGTCACCAGCGCGTAGTTGTCTTCGAGATCAAACACCAGCTCAACAGTGTCTATCCAGAAGGCAGGTTGTTGATAATCTTTGAGGTATATGGTTTTGGCATCAGCGTGTTTCATGGCAATTTATGATCTTTCTGTTTATTAAAAGGCTGCTTAAAGAATGGCTAAGTACCCAAACAAAATTAATTTAACAAAATTTCGTTTCCTGTTTTTTGATATTCAAGGCATTGCGACCAAAGCAATAACGAAGAAGATCAGAAAACAGGGGCTAAATTGTTAGATTAATTTTGAGCGGGTACTTCTTATAGATTAAAACCCATCCCCCCCTTTTTTTATATATTTTTTTGGAGAAAGTGCATAAATTTTTGTGCTGGCAGTGCCACGCTCAGGCTAAGCCGAGCTTTCATTATCAGGAGGCAAGATTAAGCTTTCCCCTGCTCAGAAGTTTTCTGGATTCAGTCTCATAATCTGTATAAATCTTTGCTTTCACATCGGTTTTTTTAACATCGACCAACAATATCCCAAGTACATTCTGTTTGACACGCGAAAGCTGTTTTAGCACCGTATGAATATTGTTTGCCTTTAACATGTTTTCCTTTGCCACAATGACTGTCGAGGTTGCCAGAGATGAGAGTATCAGGGTATCCGCAAAACCCAGTACCGGCGGAGCATCAATAATCACATAATCAAAGATTGTCGCTCCCTGTGTTGTTAGATAGGACATGCGCTCATGGCTTAATAACGAGATAGGGTCAGAATCATAGCGACCTGCGGTTATTGCGTATAAGCCCTGAACACTCTTGACAGGCTGGGTGATGCCAACCAGATCAACTTCACCCTTTAGATAATTACTCAGCCCCAGTTTATTACTCAAGCCCAGATTGGTATGCAAGGAGGGTTTTCTGATATCTGCATCAACCAGCAGTACTTTCAAGCCCATTTGAGCGTAGGAAAAGGCTATATTGGTGGCGGTTGTACTTTTGCCCTCCTTGGGGTTCGCACTGGTAATTAAAAGCACATGCTCGCTCTTTGAATCCAGCATAAAACGAATATTGGTTGACAGGATACGGTAGGCTTCTGCTACTGCAGTGCGTGGATTTTTGCGTACCACCGCGCCCAGATGCTTTTTTATTGAAGCTTTTGTCACACGAGGAATCAATCCCAGTACTGGCAGACCGGAAATTCGCTCCAGTTCTTCCGGCGAATTGATTGATTGATCCAGAGCTTCACGCAAAAACGCAAGCGCCAGCCCTAAAATCAGTCCTGAAAGCAGTCCCAGCATTAAATATAATTTGGGCTTGGGTCGATAGCGTTTTAAAGGTGTAACTGCTGGCTCAACAATACTGATATTACTGGTATTCGCTGCTGAGGTAACATTTACTTCCTCAAAGCGGCGCAGCAGGGTGTTATAAAGTTTCTCATTGGTATCAACTTCACGTTTCAGATTATTGTAACCAAGGCTGCTATCCTGCAAGTTAAACATTTTTTGGTTAAATTTATTTAATTCCTTGCGAAGTTTATCTTCCTGTTTTTTGGCTGCCAGATAATCGGCTTCCATTGATTTTTTTATATTCGCAATTTCCTTGTTCAGCTTTGCACGGGCATTATTAATCTGTTGCTGCAAACGCATCATATCAGGATAGTTAGGCTTAAAGGTCTTGAGCATTTCCTGATAATCACCTTCAAGCTGCACCAGACGCGCCTTCAGGCTTGTGATCACCGGATTGGTTAGTACCGCCGATACACTGCCAACCCGTTTCATTTGCTGGTATAAACTTTCTGCTTCAACGCGCTTAATTTCTGCCTGGACTAATGCCTCATCCAGATTGGATAGTTTCCGAACTTCGCGTCCCTGTTTGTCATCAACACCCAATATATTATTTTCATTAGCGTATTTGACTAATTTTTCTTCAGAGCGTTTCAAGCGTTGCTTTGCTTCTATTAGCTGTTTCTTCAAAAAGTCCTTGGCGTATTCGCCGGTCTCACTTTTGGTCTCTATCTGGGATTTGATAAAATTATGAATCAGTGAAGTGACTACGTTTCTTGCCTCTTCAGGCGACGTTCCCTCGTAGTTTATTTCAACAAGATGCGTTTTTTCTATGGGCTGGACATATAATTTTTTTGAAAACAGTTCGGCGTAGTTAACCGGCTTTTTTTCATTTGATGCCTTTTTGAGACCAAGAGATTCCAGAATTGCAGAGAATGAAAATCCGGTTTTTTTAGTTGGCAAAAGGCTTTCCTGCAAACCAAGTTCTGATATTACCCTGTTGGCGATCACGCGACCTCTCAGCATTTCATAACGAGTTCTGAAGAACGGATCATTATTGCCAACAAAAGCATCTGTCTGTTTTGTGTTGCCAAAAACAATGTCGGCGCCTTCTTTTTCTATCTGGATAACAGCGTTTGCTATATAACTTGGCTTTACAGAAAGGGTATACAGAATGGTGCCAATCAGGACGCTTAACAGGGTTAAAATAATCGTCATTTTGCGACGCTTGAGTATTTCCAGGATATCCCGCAATGACATGGTATTATCAACAGGTTCTACTGATGCAGCGGGCGCTACCGGAACAAACTGGGGTAAGTTTTGATCAACTCTCTGCATATTTGAATTTGTCTGCGTCGTTAAAACTGACATGAATGAGATTACCTTTTTTATTATTCGTCTTATTTGCAGGCTTTGCAGCAGAACCAGGAGGAGTCTGTGCAACTTACAATTTCACTCTACCATTCTAATTTAATCTGACCTGTTATTATAATCGACTTAACTATTCGTGATAGTTTATTAGACAAAAGGTATCTTGCTCATACTGTAAGTGCCCAAGCTAAGTATCCAAGCTAAGTATCCAAGCAAAATTAATTTAACAAAATTTCGTTTCCTGTTTTTTGATATTCAAGGCATTGCGACGGGAGCGAGGGAGCATAGTGGGCATAGTGGGGGCATAGTGGGCTATGTGACCAAAGCAAAGCAATAACGAAGAAGATCAGAAAACAGGGGCTACGTTTGCTATCTGTTTTCTGCCACCCATCCCCCCTGTTTTTTATATATTTTACAGTTGATTGTTGTTTTGCAGAGCGGATCAGATAACAACAAAAATATATCAAAAACAGGGGGGATGGGTAATTAGGAAACTGTCTGAGATCAAATAGAGAGCATGGTTTTACGGTAATACTGTAGCTCTTCGATTGATTCAAGAACATCGTCCATTGCAAGATGTGCTTCTTTTTTGCTATAGCCATCAAGTAGCTCTGGTTTCCAGTGTGATGCCAGTTCTTTCAGGCTGCTGACATCCAGATTGCGGTAATGAAAATAGTCTTCCAGTTCGGGCATTTCCCGTGCGAGGAAACGTCTGTCCTGGCAGATGCTATTGCCACACATGGGGGATGCACCCTTAGGTACATATTTTTGCAGAAAAGCAAGTGTCTCTGACTGTGCCTGTTGCGCCGTGTATTTGCTTTCCTTTACGCGCTTTATGAGTCCGGAGCTGCCATGATGCTCCTGATTCCACTCATCCATGCCGTCCAGGATAGAGTCTGGCTGGTGAATTGCAATCACTGGTCCTTCCGCCAGTATGTTCAGCTCTTTATCTGTAATAACAGTGGCGATTTCAATAATCACATCGTTAAAGGTATCCAGACCTGTCATTTCCAGATCAATCCAGATTAAATTATTTTTGTCTTGCGTCATAGGTTATACTTCCGTTTATGGAACCAAGAAAGTCATTTGATGTCTTGGTTGTGAACATTAATACTAAAAATTAACCCATTTTATATCATATGCATATATTTACCTTTCTTTTTATTTTTATGGCGCTTGTGACAACCGGTGTTCAATTGTGGCTTTCACTAAAACAGGCAAGGCATGTTACGCAGCATCGTGCTGCTGTGCCGGAGGAGTTTGCTGATAAAATCACGCTGCAAGAGCACCAGAAAGCGGCTGATTATACCGTTGCCAAAGGTCGTTTTGGACGCATACAGTTATTTATCGGCACCATTATACTGTTCCTGTGGACACTGGGCGGCGGGCTGGAATGGCTTGATGGTCTGTGGCGTGGAGCAGGCTGGGGTGATCTGCTAACGGGGGTCGCGGTGATTCTCAGCTTTGGGCTCATTTCAGCTCTGCTTGATCTGCCTGCGTCACTTTATAATACCTTTGTCATAGAAGAAAAATTTGGCTTTAATAAAACCACCTTAAAAGTCTTTTTTATGGATATGCTTAAGGCAGCAGCGCTTTCGCTTGTTATTGGTATTCCGCTTGTCATGCTGGTTTTATGGCTGATGCAAACAGCAGGCGATCTCTGGTGGCTTTATGCGTGGCTGGTTTTAACTGTCTTTTCCATTTTAATGATGTGGGCATACCCCAAGTTTATTGCACCGATTTTCAATAAATTTACGCCA
>JALVDQ010000049.1 GCA_027008885.1 Thiotrichaceae bacterium
CAGTGTTATTATTAGTCCTGTTTTTTTCATAAGTCCTCGTTATTATTTAATTGCAGGCGCAAGACATCTCTTGTTCGCGCTGTTTTTTCGATCATTGAGACGTCTTTAGTCTTGTGGCGGGGCAGGAGCTAACACTTCGCGTGTGCCATTTGACTGAACCGGACTCACAACACCTGCTTTTTCCATATCTTCGATCATTGATGCTGCACGGTTATAGCCGACTTTCAGGCGGCGTTGCACATAGGAGATTGAAGCCCGGCGTGATTCAGTGACTATGGCAACTGCCTGATCATAGAGTGCATCCGTCTCTGAATTTGCTAAAGGTTCCAATCCTGGTATGGCATCAGATGACCCCGTGCTTTCTAGGACATCAGTAAGATACTCAGGTTCCCCCTGAAGTTTTAAATAATTGACTACATCTTCCACTTCCTTGTCTGCAACAAAGGCTCCATGAACGCGCATTGGCAAGCCTGTGCCGGGTGGCAGATACAGCATATCACCATGACCCAGGAGCGATTCTGCGCCGCCCTGATCGAGGATGGTGCGTGAATCAATCTTGGTTGAGACCTGAAACGCAATGCGTGTGGGAATATTCGCCTTGATTAAACCTGTAATGACATCAACCGAAGGTCGCTGGGTTGCCAGAATCAGGTGGATACCTGCTGCACGAGCCTTTTGCGCCAAACGTGCAATAAGTTCTTCCACTTTTTTGCCAACTACCATCATCATGTCAGCAAATTCGTCAATCACAATCACAATAAATGGCAATGGTTCAAGTATACCGGGGCGCACATCGACATGTTTGGTAGGATCAAAACCCGGATCAGTGATGGGTTCTCCCTTTGCAATCGCCTGCTTCACCTTTTCATTATATGCGGCAATACTTCTGACTTTCATAAAGGACATCAGGGCATAACGACGCTCCATTTCTCCAACAGCCCAGCGCAAGGCATTAGAAGCATCTTTCATGTCAGTGACCACTGGAGTCAATAGATGCGGAACACCTTCATAGATGCTCAGTTCAAGCATTTTGGGATCAATCAGAATCAATTTAACTTCATCCGGGGTTGCTTTATAGAGCAGACTGATCAGCATGGCATTAACACCAACCGACTTGCCTGAACCGGTTGTGCCTGCGATTAATAAATGTGGCATACGGGACAGGTCTGCAATCGCAGGATTACCTTCGATGGTTTTTCCCAAAACCATGGTAAGAGGCGAGGTGGATTGCTTGAACTCCTTGCTGCTAAGTATTTCACGAATCGAGACAAGATCACGTTTTTCGTTCGGTACTTCTATGCCGATGGTGGTTTTGCCAGGAATTACCTCAACCACACGGATACTTGAGACACACATATTTCTCGCCATGTCCTGAGCCAGTCCGGTAATTTTACTGACCTTTACCCCAGGAGGAAGCTGTACTTCAAAACGGGTAATAATCGGACCGGATTCATAGTGTGGAATGGTTACATTGCGAACACCAAAATGTTCCAGTGTTTCGATAATATTTTTCTGGTGTGTTTCCAGTTGCTCCTGTGACAGATCACTCTGGTTTGGTGGTGGCGGGTTTAACAGGCTGACAGGTGGAAGATTTATTGCTTTGCCAAAAGATAACTGTTTTGGGCTTTTTTTGCTTTGTGTGGCAGCTTGCTTTTTATTGCCTGATGCTGTTTTTTTTGCGGTTGATGATTTTTTATTGGTTTTTTTCTGGAGTGCTTCGTTTTCAGTATCTGTGCCAGTAGCAGTAACGGTATTATTGGAAATATAGTCTGGAACGCCTAAAACAGGCTCCTGTTTCTCCTGGTTTAATGGCTGGTTGTTTATAAATTCTTCAAGCAGATCTGACTTGGGCTCCTTCAAACCAACACTGTCGCTTTTTTTCCAGGCAAACAGACCTTCAAATGCCGCAGCCAATGCACCCAGCATGCTGCCTGAGTCATCAGGGGTATCATCTGCTTTAGCCTTGTCAGCTGATGAATCCGGTTTCTTACTTTTCTTTTTTTCTGACGAATCATCATCGCCAGTAAAAAAGCTAATCCCGCTTAAAACCAGTTCTCCGATTTTATCAATGAATTTAATCCACTGAATATCGGCAAACAGTGTAATTCCGGCAATAAAACCAGTAAACAGAATCATAATCGCGCCAATATCATCAAGCAGATGAACAAATAAACGGGCGACACCATGCCCCAACAGACCACCTGAGGTATGTGACAAGTTACTTTCTGGCCATAACAGGGTCGCCAGACCGCAACCCGAGACAAGAGCCAGAAAAACCCCCGGAATTGTTATTCCCAGATTAATTTCGTTTTTCTTGTTATCAATTGAACGAAACACAAGAAAAGCGGAAACCAGAAAGGCAACCGGTATTAAATAGGACAAGTAACCGAAAAAACCCATTAAAACATCAGCAAGATAAGCGCCGACGGTGCCTGCCTTATTTTGTATCACGGCATTTCGATCAAGATGAAACAAACCCGGGTCAGCAGGGTTATAAGTAATCAGGGCTAAAAGAATCACCGCCGTAATACCTGATAACAGAAAAATACTCGTTTGTTTTAAACGTGCCACCTTTACAGGGGTGGCGGCTGGTTTTTTTTCTTTTGCTGCTGCCTTTTTTGCTGTTGCCACTATTTATTTTCCCCTAATTCCATTTAAAAGACGGGATTAACCTGTGTTTTACAGATCAGGATTAGCTTGAGTGTAAACAATTAAAATAAATCTGAAATCCTGCATAATTATTGCCGGGTTTATGATTGAGTCACTCTTAAGTCATTGATTCTACACTGCCTTATCCTGCCCAGCGAAGCATTATATATTAGTGCCATTACTTAAACAAATTACTTAAACAGTTGAAAATAATATCCCTGCATTCTTGAAACTTCTTAGCTACATGACAATACTTCACTTATACTTGGCAATTACGGATTACGCTAAGTAGTTACGATTTTAATAAATTCTATCTGGAGAAACACATGAGCGATGTTATACACCACTCTCTTATCATTTTAGGTTCCGGTCCTGCGGGTTACACTGCCGCAGTATATGCTGCACGCGCAAACCTCAAGCCTGTTTTAATCACAGGCATGGAACAGGGCGGACAGCTTATGACGACAACAGAGGTTGATAACTGGCCGGGTGACCATGAAGGGGTGCAAGGTCCTGAATTAATGGAGCGCATGAAAAAACATGCCGAGCGTTTCGATACCAAAATAATTTTTGATCATATTTCTGCTGTGGACTTCAGCCAGCGTCCCCTGAAATTAACGGGCGGTAGCGCGGAATACAGCTGTGATGCACTGATTATATGCACAGGCGCATCTGCCATGTACCTTGGTCTGGAGTCTGAAGAGAAATTCAAGGGGCGCGGTGTTTCAGCCTGTGCTACCTGTGATGGTTTTTTCTATCGTAACCAGAAAGTTGCCGTTATCGGCGGGGGCAATACAGCGGTAGAAGAGGCGCTTTATCTTTCCAATATCGCCAAAGAAGTCATTCTCGTTCATCGACGGGATGAATTACGCTCGGAAAAAATCCTGCGTGACCAGATTCTTGAAAAAGCCAGAACAGGTAACATAACATTGATGTGGGACAATGTTTTGGAAGAGGTTTTAGGGGATGATGCGGGTGTGACTGGAATGCGGATTAAAAATGTTAAAACCGGAGAAACGCAGGAAATTGACCTGCACGGGATTTTCATAGCGATTGGGCACAAACCCAATACCGCCATTTTTGAAGGTCAGCTGGAAATGAATGGTGGTTACCTCAGCGTACAAAGTGGAACCAATGGCAATGCCACACAAACCAGCGTCGAAGGTGTCTATGCGGCGGGTGATGTGATGGATCATGTTTACCGGCAGGCAATCACCTCTGCGGGTACGGGCTGTATGGCAGCACTTGATGCTGAAAAATACCTGGATCAACTCGCAGCAGAAAAAGCATAAATATTATCTGATTAGCAGAATCCATGACTTCCAATGCGAATCTTGAAGTCACAGATTCTGCTAGAAAATTAGCGTCCAACATCATGACCAAAGAAAAGTCTTCATTAGTTTTACTTGACCCTCACGCCAGTGATGAGCCCTTTCCTCCTGTGGAAATGGCATGGGAGGAGCCGAATGGACTCCTGGCTTTAGGTGGAGACCTGTCTCCCACACGTCTTGTGAATGCCTATAAATCCGGCATTTTTCCCTGGTATAACCCTGATGAACCGATTTACTGGTGGAGTCCTGATCCTCGTGCGGTGCTTTATCCCAACAAGATAAAGATTTCGCGCAGCCTCAGAAAAACACTGCGTAACAAGGGGTATATTGTAAGCTTTGACCTTGATTTCTCTGGTGTGATTCAATCCTGTGCTGCCCCCCGTGCGGATAGCGATGGCACCTGGATCACAAATGAAATGTATCTTGCCTATATTCGCCTGTTTGAACTGGGTATCGCGCACAGCGTTGAAGTCTGGAATCCGGACAAGAAACTGGTGGGCGGGCTTTATGGTGTGGTAAGTGGCGGCGTTTTTAGTGGCGAATCAATGTTCAGCAAGGAACGTGACACCTCAAAAATTGCCTTTGTTGCCCTCGCCTGGCATTTGCAACACTGGGGCTATTCACTGATTGACTGCCAGATCGAAAACCCGCATCTGAGCAGCATGGGAGCAGAAAATATTCCGCGCAAAAAATATATACAGATTCTAAAAACCACCCGGGAATTTCACCACAGTGGCTGGAGATTTAATACCGAGATTGATCTTTCACGCTGGAAGCCGGGCGAGTCTTAGGAGTCTGTCTGAGAACTAAGAAATCAACAATTCCCAAAAAACCAATTTTTTAAGTTATTGAAAATAAAGAACTTAATTTTTGTTAAATTGTTGAAAATCGTATTTTTGGCTATTCT
>JALVDQ010000050.1 GCA_027008885.1 Thiotrichaceae bacterium
AAGACAGAAGACAGAAGACAGAAGACAGAAGACAGAAGACAGAAGACAGTATGTAGGGTTGGTGGAGTTTACGCAAGCAACCAGATGCGGTTGGTTGCGCATGGCTGCACCAATCCTACGCAACTCACGGGTGTTTTAAAAATATATAAAAAACAGGGGGATGGGTATTATTCCTTAATCCGTTACCCCTGCTGTAATAGTCTCTCCAGGTCAATGAGTGCGGCGTTGGCGCGTGAGATATAGGATGCCATTACCAGCGAGTGATTGGTGACAAAACCGAAGCCCTTGCCGTTGAGAATAACGGGACTCCATATTGTCTGTTGCGTGCCTTCGAGTTCACGGATGATTTGACGCAGGCTGACCATGGCATTCTTTTTTTGAAGAATCGGTGTGAAGTCAACTTCTATGGCTTTCAGTAAATGAATCAGTGCCCAGGTTTGTCCGCGTGCCTGATAGAAAACATCATCAATTTTGAACCAGCTTGTTTTTATGTATTTTGATGAGGCATTGGGTGTTGATTGTTTTGCATCGGCATCACCTGCCAGATCGGTATTTAGCTGTTCCTTGCCGACACTGGCACTGAGGCGTTGTGACAATGAGCCCAGGCGTTTTTTGACGACTTGCAACCAGTCCACCAGGTTGTCAGCGCGAGAATAGAATTGTGCGTTGTCCTGTTTTACATCAGCAAGACGTTTCAGGTATTTGTAAAGTGATTCGATGCTCTCGCGGTACTGGCTTTCGGCGGGTGGCAATACCCATAATTCCGAGTCGGTGTGCAGCTTGGTCGCGGCATTAACCAGGTCTTCGTCTTCTGTGGACTGGGATTGTGAACGGCTAAAGTCATTGCGCAGTGCAAGCGCCATATCACGAGCCTGTACCAGTACGCCAAATTCCCAGTTGGGCATATTATCGAGAAACACCCCCGGTGGCATGCGGTCGTTTTCGATAAATCCGCCAGGTTTATCCAGCAGGGTTTCTACAATATGGGCGAGTGTTGCCGTGGTTGTAAAGCCATTTACAA
The DNA here is from genome assembly GCA_027008885.1 of Thiotrichaceae bacterium. Classification (GTDB taxonomy): domain Bacteria; phylum Pseudomonadota; class Gammaproteobacteria; order Thiotrichales; family Thiotrichaceae; genus Cocleimonas. The sequence continues at coordinate 1,022 of JALVDQ010000050.1, forward strand.
TGGGAACATTGAGTTTGTCTGCGGTATATTTCGCATTATTGTTGACATCAAACTCGTCTGGTTCATTGCTCCAGTAAAGCATAAAGAAAAGGGTAAGCAATACCAGGGTGACGAACAACATGCGGATCGTCCATTTCAAACCTTTTTCTTTCCATGTGGATGGTTTGTAAAGGTTTATTACTTTTTGTGTCGCGCCCATTGGTGTACTCCCGAGATAATATAACCACATTAACATTTAATATGTGGTTTTGTTTTATTATATTCAAGACAAGCTGGAATTTAAATGCCGTTGGTCTGAGTTTGAAGCAGAGTCCAGGGTTAATTCTGCACTTTTTGGATTTTTTGGTCGAAAAGCATTGCAACATCACAGATAATGGTTTGTTCTGATGTTTCTGGTAAGATATACACTATGTCCGCTAAGATTTTTATACAAACTCATGGCTGTCAGATGAACGAGTATGATTCAGCGAAAATGCTGGATGTACTCAGGGATTCAGATGGTATGGAACTCACTGACAAGGCAGAAGAAGCTGATGTGCTGTTGCTGAACACCTGTTCGATCCGCGAGAAGGCGCAGGAAAAGGTGTTTCATCAGTTAGGACGTTGGCGCAAACTCAAGGAAAATAATCCTGACGTTGTTATTGGTGTAGGTGGCTGTGTTGCCAGTCAGGAAGGCAAGGCATTGCATGACAGGGCGCCTGTTGTTGATGTGGTTTTTGGTCCGCAAACATTGCACCGTTTGCCTGAACTGGTCGCCAGGGCAAAGTCTGAGAAGACCTTTGTCATGGATACCAGCTTTCCTGAAATAGAAAAATTTGATAATTTGCCAGAACCTCATGCCGAGGGCGTTAGCGCCTTTGTTTCCGTTATGGAAGGTTGTAGCAAATATTGTACTTTCTGTGTTGTTCCCTATACTCGTGGTGAAGAAATTTCACGTCCCTTTGATGACATCATTGCCGAAGTAGCTGAGTTGGCAGAGCAGGGTGTGCGCGAGGTTAATCTGCTTGGGCAAAATGTAAACTCATATCGGGGTGAAATGCACAACGGCGATATTGCTGATCTTGCCATGCTGATTCACTATGTTGCTGCTGTGGATGGGATTGATCGTATTCGTTATACCACCTCTCATCCGGTAGAATTTAGTGATAGCCTGATTCAGGCGTATGCTGAAGTGCCTGAGCTTGTGAATCACCTGCATCTCCCCGTTCAGAGCGGTTCTGACCGCATTCTGGCTGCGATGAAGCGCGGACACATGGCGATTGAATACAAGCAGAAAATTCGCAAGTTGCGTGAGATTCGTCCTGATATCAGTTTGTCATCTGATTTTATTGTTGGTTTTCCAGGTGAAACCGACAAGGATTTTGAAGACACCATGAATCTTATTGAAGAGATTGGTTTCGACAAAAGCTTTAGCTTTATTTACAGCGCCCGTCCGGGGACGCCAGCCGCTTCTTTTGAAGACAATGTACCCATGGATGTGAAAAAGGCTCGCCTGTATCGCCTGCAACAGCGTATCACCGAAATGGAGCAGGCAATTAGCCAGAAAATGGTTAATAGCAAAGTCACTGTGCTTGTTGAAAGACCCTCAAAAAGAAATTCGGGTGAATTGGCAGGCAGAACCGAAAATAATCGTATTGTGAATTTTGAAGGCGATGCTTCGCTTATCGGGAATTTTGTAGAGCTTGAAATTACCGAGGCGCATCCCAATTCTCTCCGTGGTAAAGTTGTTTAAACAAATGATTAAAGGTTATAAGTTATGAAATGGCGTGATAGAGAGCAAAGTAGAAATGTTGATGACAGACGAGCTTCAACAGGACGCAGTGGGGGGGGCGGACGAAGGCTTCCCTCTATTGGCACACTAATGTTTCTATGGCCTTTGATAAAACCACTGTTACGCTCCAAAATGGGGCTTGCTGTTCTTGGTGTTGGCGCGGCAGCCTATTTTTTGATGCCATCCATTATTGGTGGTGGAAGTTCAAAGCCGGTTGATCCTGCCAAAGATGATGTCCAGGCAGCGTTTATTAAAACCGTAATGGCTGATACCGAGAAAGTCTGGGGCAAAATATTTGCCCAGGCAGGCGAGCGTTATCCAGCCCCTGTTCTGGTTTTATACCGGGGTGGAACACACAGTGGCTGTGGACCAGCGAGATCAGGCATGGGTCCTTTTTACTGTCCTGAAGACCAGAAAGTGTATGTTGATCTAAGTTTTTTTGACGATCTCAAAAGAAAGCATGGTGCAGGAGGAGACTTTGCACAAGCCTACGTTCTGGCACATGAAATTGGGCACCATGTACAGAATCTGGAAGGTACTCTGGATAAAGTACAAATAGCCAAGCAGCGTGTCAGGGGAGGGCAGGAAAACCAGTTGCAGGTCATGGTTGAATTACAGGCCGATTGCTATGCAGGTGTCTGGGCTCACCATGCACAAAAACAGTTTAATATCCTCGAAGAAGGTGATCTTGAAGAAGCACTGAATGCGGCGGTTTCGATTGGAGATGACCGTTTGCAAAAACAGGCTCAGGGCTTTGCGATTCCGCATACCTTTACCCATGGAACATCCAAACAGCGAGCTGAATGGTTTGCCAGAGGCGTTAAAAGTGGTATGTTGAAAGATTGTAATACCTTCCGGTAAACAGGGCATGGCAATAGGTGACTATTGCTATGGGAAGGCAGGTGAGAAATAACCTTTTTACTTTTTAGTTAGATACTGAACCTTTCCATTCTGCTTTAGCTTCAGCCGTCCCTTGCTAAATGAATACTCTGCTGTTTTGGAATGTTTTCCCAGCAGGGTGTAGTTGAGTATTAAAAGATTGGCTTTTTTTCCGTTTTTTCTGCTTATTGTTTTGGTTGACCATGAACCTTTGAACTTCTTTTTTATTCCCAGAATTTTAACGCTATAAATATAGCGGTGGTTGGGTTTGAGATGCAATTGAATCTTGCTGCTGGCCCAGTTACCAATGAGGCTATCTTTGGCATAAACACTGGTCGAAAATAACGAAAGCAGAGAAAAAGTGAGTAAAGCTATGATTAAAGTATTTTTTTTCATGGTCATTTGCAGAACACTCAAGCTGGGAAAAGTTAATTAGGGATGGTGCAATAAGCTTTCATTCCTTAAATAATAAGATCCTTCTTTCTAAAACCTGATAGATAAAGGACTGTAAAGTAGCCAATTATAGCCAAACTGACCAAAGTAAACAATTTGATGATTTTTGCTTGTAAGTTTGCCATCTGCCACCACTCATCCTCTGGATTAACAAGTGTAATAATCATAATCATAACAGCAATGCCAGCGACAATTCTCGCCAGGTCCCTGATCCAGGCTTTTCTGCTCGATTCATTATGCCGATATATCTTTTGTTTTCTTAATTGATAAAACAACATGCCTGCATTGATATATCCTGCCAGGGCAGTAGATAGCGCAAGTCCGGCATGTGGTCCAACAAATCCCAGTTTATACCAGGGAAATACAATGAGTCCGCTCATAATGATATTACTCAACATGGCAATAATGCCAATTCGCACGGGTGTTTTTGTATCCTGCCGTGAATAAAATCCAGGCGCGAGAATTTTTACCAGGATGAAAGCAGGTAATCCAAAAGAATAGGTCGTCAGGCTCATGCTTCCCATTTCGACCAAAGACCAGTCGTTGACACCATTTCGGTATACCGTTGCCAAAATTGGTTTTGCCAGCAGGATTAAACCAATCATGGAGGGTAGTGCAACCAGAATCCCTATCCTGACTCCCCAGTCAAGCGTATCACTAAAGGCTTTAGCCTGTGTCTTTACATGATCTCCCGATAGCTTGGGTAAAATTACAACGCCGATAGCAACCCCGATAATTGCCAGTGGCAGTTCCAC
>JALVDQ010000051.1 GCA_027008885.1 Thiotrichaceae bacterium
CATTTGAATTATTGACTCTTCTATTGTTATTAGCGGCGATTGCCCTTGCTTTTGCGAGTTGTTGCTGTTTTCTGCGTTGTTGTTTCTGGGCTAACAACTGTTGTTGCCTTCTGGCTTGTTGCTGGGCGCGTTGCTGTTGTAGTCTTCTGGCTTGTTGCCTGTTTTGTGCAAGCTGGGCAGTTGAAGTGCCTCCTGTGTTTTGAGGAACTCTTGTACCAATCGTAGAGCGAGGTTTTTTGGCTGCTATACTTGCAGGTTTATGTTTGTCAGGACTGGATTTGACCAGCCGGAATACATCCCCTAACGGATTTTGTGCAGGCTTGGGAAGGCGAGCAATGCGTGCAGAGGCACACGCAGCCCACCAGCAGGGATTTCTTTTGGAGAAATTTAGAATGGCACGGTGCTTGGGAGCCTTTGATATGGGTTGGGAGATGTATTCCTTGGTTCCCCAGCTTCCAAACCATTGATAGGTTCTGGGTGCAGAGAAATTCACAAACAGCTTTCCACCGTTTGCTTTCCAACCTCTAAAGAAGACTGTATAAGCCTGAGCCATGCGCATATCTTTATTTGCTGCGATAAAGAGTCTGGTGGGGTGTGAATTAACACTGCGACTTTTCCAGTCAACCAGATGCTGTCCGCCTTCATAGGCAATGAGGTCAACGCCAAATCGTCTTGCCATCTCCGCATTTTTACGGATGTATTTCAGAACCGATGGAATGGAATATTTTTCTTTGGGGTCGTACATCATTTTAAACAGCTGTGAAACACTGCGCGCACGCCTGGCACTTGCGGTACTGGGAAAGAAGTAGGGTGCAATAGCGACGGCGTCGGTTTTTTTGTAGGCATTGCGATAGGAAAGCAGCATTTCAGATGCGCGCGTCCAGCCTGCCCAGCTTCCCATTACACGCACAATACGGGAGGTGCCGCCAAAGGTTTGCTCCCATATATCAAAAATTTGTACCGAACGCATAGAAAAGTATTTGTAGCCGGCTTTTTGCCTGTCCTCGTCAAGATGCAGACGTTGTCCCTGATCTCTTACATAGTGAGCCTGGTCAAAAATAGTGTTCCAGGCTTCATTGGTATATTCAACATAGGCTTTTAGACCGGGTTTTAGATAGCGTTTTACATATTGCGCGTAGCGGCGTACAAAATTATTGTCTGCCTTGTGTGGAATATTAAACCAGGGGTCAGCATTGAGCATATTGGCAAGGGCTACCATGATTTCCAGGGGCGCACCACGCCTGCCTTCCTTGCCTGCCCAGGTTGCATCGTCCAGCTTTGGACGTTGTTCCCAGTGAGAGATTGGATTGCGCGTAATGCCTGACATATTCATAAAACGAATGACTTTGAAGTCCTTCATATAATTCAGATAGTCAGGATTAAAAACCAGTTTGCTGTAGTATTTTTCAAAAGGAAGATACTTTCTGCCACGACACTGTTTTGCATTATCAACACGTTTAAATCTGTTGTTTTCACAAATGCCGCCAGGCAGCAATACACGAATATTGCGTAAATAATTAGCAGGGTTGCTGTGCTTGATGACCAGTTTGACCCGGAACTCTCTATCAGCTCCAGCCGTAATGCGGATAATATCTTTGCCTTTTTCACGGAAAATCAGTTTGGCATCATCACTGTAACTTAGTATGCCTTCGCCATCATACAAAACAGTATACAGACCTTCAGGTACTGTTCCCTTGGGCAGTTTATAAAGAAAACGTGTGCCTACCTGACCGCCGTTGAGATTTTTTGGCCAGCCATTTTTGTCATAAACAATTTTGCCTTTGGTCAACCAGGGGCGAGCTTCTTCAAATGGTAAAGACGTTTTGAAAATGTCAATGAAGGGAACGCTGGCATCATCATCCATGACTTCATTCGTATTGATTCCCATAGGAGAACGGGTATTTGGAGCTGCCATTACGATGTCATTGATAAACAAACTAAAAAGAAAGAACGCAACGAGACATATCTTTTTATGAAATTTATTATAATTCATTTAATTTTATAGCCCTTACTGGTTTTTATTGTGTCTTATTATTTATCAATCATCCCCATTGATATTATTAATGACGTATATGTTTCTTGTTTTTAAGTAACAACTTTAAAGTTTGTAAAATTAGCCTGTTCGTAAAAGTTGTACGTTATCCTGAAGCGGTGATTTTATTCCTATTGAAATTATCGATTCAGACTGGTGTTTATTTTTAATATACAGTAGCAAGGCTGAATATACGCTGACTGCTATATGTAAACGTAGCAAGGGGCGATGCCGCAGCAATCAACCCACCCCACTCTTTAACTTAGCCTGCTATGCTTACTACCCCATATTTATTTTTTATATCCGCATTTGCCTTCCGGATTCGGCGGATTGCAGGCAGCATTTTCCAGATTTAGAGTCTGTAAACTGCAAAAGTTCCAGAGTTCTCCCGAAATGGGGTCGCTAAATTCAAGAGATTTTGCCAGCAGTTGCAGTGGTTTATCATAATTTTCACCCTTGCAGGGCAGCAGTTTGGGGTAGAAAGGATCATTTAGAATAGGAATGCCGAGTGACATCATGTGAACCCGAAGTTGATGCTGCTTTCCTGTAACAGGCTTTAACTGATATTTACTTAACTGACCTCGTGTTTCGATGACATCCAGTGTCGTTTCTGAATTTATTTCGCCTTGCTGTTCTTTCATCAGAAAGAAGGGCTCGCCTTTTACCAGTCTGCTTCTATGGGTAATGGGAAACTTCAGGCTGGATGATGCAGCGATTGCTTCATAGACTTTTTTTACCTGCCTTTTTTGAAAGAGCGTCTGATAGATGCCTCGTACCTTGCTATTGCAGGTGAAAATCACAATTCCGGCGGTTTCCCGATCGAGGCGATGCACCGGGCTTATCTGTTCATTTTGGTAGTGATGTTTAAGGCGCGCCAGCAGACTTTCGCGTACATAACGCCCTGTTGGTGTGACCGGAATAAAATGTGGCTTATCGACAACAATGATATTTTCATTCTTGAACAGTATTTTCTCTTTAAAGGGAATTTTCGGTTCATCCGGAATTTCACGGTAGTAGAACAAAAACATTTCACCCTGATAGGGGCTTGAACGATGAAAGGGAATGCCTTCCTGATTGACAATATCACCCCGTTGCATACGCTCTTCAAGAACATCCGGGGGGATAAAAGGAAAACGCTGTTGCAGAAAGTCCAGAATGGTTTCCCAGTTCTGATCTGTTTTTTTAGGTAGCCACACGCGACTTGCGGATACACCCTGGCGCATTGCCAGCGGTGATTTGAGTTTTTCTTTTTTTGCCATGTATTATGCTCAGGAGTCAATATGGAAAAGCTGACGGCGATTAAAGGATCAATTTCACCGGGAAATATATCAAAAAAGAGGGGGATGGGGTACAGAGGACAGAGGGCAGAAGACAGCACCGTAGCCCGTATGAAGCCTGCGGAATACGGGGATTGCACATTGTTAATCAGTGCTCCTGTGTTTCGTTCCTCAACACAGACCACAAGCGCAATTACAAAAATATATAAAAAACAGGGGGGATGGGTGTGCTTGTGAAAAATGGAGGTCGGAATCAGAAATAAATCTGATTCTGACCTCAAGAGCTCTCTCCATATTTTGCCCAATAGCTCCTGAAGACAATAAAGGGCAGTTTTTAACTATCTTATTTTTAGAGTCATGGGAAGTTTTCCCTTGGGGCGCAGTGTCAGCCGACACTCATGTTTTACATCGGCATCTTTGGGTAATGTCAGGCGGAAGCGTTGTGCCACAATGGCAATGGCAAGCACGGATTCGGTGATGCCAAAGCTTTTGCCGATGCAGACTCTTGGTCCGGCACTAAAGGGCAGGTAGGTGAATTTCTTTGGTTTGTCTGCGCCGGGCATAAAGCGCTCTGGCATAAAGCTGTCAGGGTTTTTCCAGAACTTTTTGTGACGTTGCACCAGCCAGGGAACGACCAGCATTAAAGAACCCGCTGGTACTTTTCTGCCTCGTATCTCATCATCCTTGAGAGCTTGACGGGATAAGATCGGAACCGGCGGGTATAAACGCATTGTCTCATCAAGAATGGCACGAGTATAGTTCAATTTTTCAACATCTGCATATTCTGGTGTGCGACCACCCAGAACTTCTTCCAGTTCATCGTGCAGCTTCTTTTCTACATCAGGTGCCTGGGAAATCAGATACCATGTCCAGGCAAGTACATTGGCGGTGGTTTCATGACCTGCCATAAACAGTACAATAATTTCGTTGCGAATCTGTTCGCGTGTCATTAAGTCCTCGCCACTTTCAAGCTTGTTGGCTTTAAGCAGTTCGGCAACCATGGTGCCTTCGTGTCCGCCTTTTTCTGCCAGTGCAATAATGGCATCAACGGCATTATGAATGGTTTTACCTGCGACCTTTGCCTTGCCAATTTTGGCATTTACGTTTGGCATCCAGTCGGGTAATCCCAGAAAATTGGAAAGTGCCATTTGTTTGACAACTGCCTGATAGTCTGCAAAGGCACTTACTACGGCTTCACTGTTTTCTGCGCCCAGTTTTTCACCAAAGAGGGTGCGGGCGATAATTTCAGCCGCCAGTTTTGCCATTTCAGTATGTGCTTCAATGGTTGCGCCATCCCCCTGGGCTTGCCAGTTGTCAGCCATTTCTGTGATGGTTGAAACCATGGTTTTGCTGTACATCTGGATATGTGCATTGTCAAACATGGGTGTTTGAATCCTGCGTCTTGAAGCCCAGGTTTTGCCATCACTGATAAAAAGACCGTCCCCCAGAAGTGGTTCGAGCGCACGCCGCATCTGCGGGCTCTTGCGTTCATAATTATCTTTATTTTCAACCAGTACATAGCGAATAATATCAGGTGAATTAGCTACAAATACATGCTGTTTGAGTATCTTTTGAGACATAAACTCGTCTGAAAAGGCATCCTCGTCCCACATGGATAACAGATCTTTGCGTGCATAATAAAGTGCTTGAAAAGGATTGATTTCTTTTTTGTGTCTTTTAGGATAAGGCGGGATAAAAGCTGTCATATTTTCTTCCATAAGTTGTTACTTGTATTTTAAGTAATTATTATACATACCTGAGCAAAATAAAGATTTTAGCATAGCTATTCCTTGTCAGTTTTGATCTAGAACCTGTCTGAATATAAAAATTGACAAAAATCCGGTTAAATTCAGCTTCTTCGCAGTAGCTTCCCGGAGAGGTTCTAACTTCTGTCAGAACTATGGTGGACTTTGTCGTAAAATCTTTCTTTGTAAATATAGATCAAGTACATATATTCCGGCAAAAGCTATAATTACCAGCGTCATAATAGAAATTTAATGATTTAAAGACAATCAACCCAGGGGGTTGATTTTATAACTTTTATTGGATTACTGGCGATATACCGGGTCAAAATATGAATACTGTTTTGGATACTGCTTTGGTCGATAATGATTTGGGGGTTTGTGTAAAAGATTCTGAGGGTAAGGTGTTGCAGCAAAACAAGCTTTGTCTTGAAATTTGTGGCAATTGTCTGGGAAAGGTATGCAATGTCGCCTGTATGGAGTTATACGCAAAAGATAATACAAAGCAATGGAATAAGTGGGGGAGTCATGTGTATAAAAACAGTTATGCGCATAACGGCTTTTATGATATTACCCTGCTTTGCAGTCATACTCACATGATTACTTTTTTACAGCCTCTGGAAGAAAAGTACAGGAAAGCAATCGAGTATTACAAAAAGGGAATTGATTTGACTAAAAGGGAAATGGAGATATTATCTTATATTATTCAGGGGGCTTCCAATTCTGAAATATGTGATAAAATCTCAGTTTCCCGGGCGACTATCAGGACACATTTGAATAATGTTTACAAGAAAGCGAATGAAATGGGTCTGGAACTTAAATATTTGCCCAAAAAAAGGATGAGATTAGGATAACATCGAAAATACTGGATTACACTGGCTTATAATGTCGTTTACACTGGGTTATAGGATCGCTGTATTTCGCAGATTTTAATGCTTGTTTTAGTCTTGAAGCAACTTGGAGCAACTTGGAGCAACGAGTATAAATACAAAAATTTTTAGCCAGGAGAGTTTTAAGGTAGAATTTGTCCCGGTTAACCAGACTTAGAGATATTCTCAAGGATACTTCATTGACAAATGCAAAAAAGAAAATTGCCATTGTTGGCATGGCGTGTCGTTTTCCCGGCGAGGCAAATTCACCTGAGGCATTTTGGGATGTTTTAAAAAATGGCAAAGATGTTGTAACTGAGGTTAGCTCGGAACGCTGGGGAACCAACTTTTATCAGCATCCAAATAAAAAAGAACCAGGAAAAAGTTATACCTTTTCTGCGGGTGTATTACCTCATGTAGACGAATTTGATGCGAGTTTCTTTGGGATTTCTCCCCGTGAAGCGGCTCAAATGGATCCGCAACAAAGATTATTACTGGAGTTGACCTGGGAGGCACTGGAAGACGGGCAGCAAATTCCTGAATCTCTGGCGGGTTCACAATGTGCGGTCTACATTGGTATCGCAAGTACCGATTATGCCCACCGCCGTATGGATGATTTAAGCTCTCTCGATCCCTATTCAATGACGGGCAATACCGCCAGTATTGCATCCAACCGGATCTCCTATATTTATGATCTGCATGGTCCGAGTGTCTCTGTTGATACCGCCTGTTCTTCCTCACTGGTTGCCTTGCATCAGGCATGTAATGCGATATGGAGTGGCGATGCTCCAAGCGCAATTACGGGTGGTGTCAATATGCTATTGCATCCGTTTGGCTTTATTGGTTTTTCCAAGGCATCCATGTTGTCGCCGCGCGGACGCTGTCGGGCATTTGATGCGACAGGTGATGGTTATGTCAGGGCGGAAGGCTCGGCAATCCTGTTTCTGAAGCCGCTGGAAGATGCCGAGGCAGATGGCGATCCGGTGCATGCGGTAATCGTGGATACAGGAATTAACAGCGATGGACATACGAACGGGATTACCTTGCCAAGTGCAGAAGGTCAGGCAATGCTGTTACAAAAAGTTTATGACAGGGCAGAAATTGATCCCGATGATCTTTGCTATGTTGAAGCGCACGGCACCGGTACTGCCGTTGGTGATCCACTGGAAGCCGCAGCACTCGCCAAGGTGATTGCCCGCAAGCGTAGCCGACCGCTACCCATCGGTTCAGCCAAAACCAATCTGGGGCATCTCGAAACCGCTTCAGGCATGGCGGGTCTGCTTAAAGTCATCCTGAGCCTGAAAAATCGCGCGATTCCGCCTTCTTTACACTTTAATGAACCCAATCCCAATATTGATTTTGAAGCGGATCAACTATCTGTGGTGACTTCCTTAACTGCGCTTGAAGAATCCGCAAAACCGTTATTAATGGGGGTCAACTCGTTTGGTTTTGGTGGCGCGAATGCACACGCCATTATTGAAGAATACAAACCAGGAACACGGAAAAAATCAGGCAGGCGTAAAAATATGCAAAAAAAGGGGGGGATGGGTAGTCAAACTACCAGCCTGCCTCTATTTTTATCAGCACACAATAACACTGCGTTAAAGGCAATGGCTGGGCAATATCGTGATTTACTTCAGCATGACGGTATTAATTATGATGATGTCGCCTGGTCTGCGTATAAAAACAGGCAATTATTAAAACAGGGTCTTGCGGTTCATGCAGACAGGGTGGAAGATATTATTGAATGCCTGCATGCTTATTCACAGGGGGAGTTGCATACGGGGGCGACAACTGCCTCCCGCCTTGAATCAATTGATCAAAAACCAGTCAAAATGGCTTTGGTTTTTTCAGGAAATGGCTCTCAATGGCAGGGTATGGGTTGTGAATTGCTGGAAACAGAACCGCTATTTCTGGAAACAGTTAAAGAAGTTGACCAGCTCTTAAAAAAATATGATGACATTTCATTAATTGATGAGTTCAAGGCAAGTGAGGAACAAAGCCGCTTGCAGGAAACAGAAATTGCACAGCCACTGTTATTTGCACTGCAAGTGGGGCTGGTGCGTGTGCTTGAGTCCAAAGGACTTCATGCGGATGCGGTAGTCGGTCATAGTGTCGGTGAAGTAGCGGCAGCCTGGGCTGCGGGTGTGCTGACCCTGGAAGATGCGGTAAGGGTTATCTATCAGCGCAGTCACGCACAGGGCAAAACTCGTGGGGCAGGGCGCATGGCTGCTGCTGCCATGGGTGAAGTCGAAATGAAGTTGTTGCTTGAAGAACTGCAACTAAAAGATGAGGTTTGTATTGCAGGTATCAACAGTCCAAAGTCAGTGACCTTGTCTGGCTCGCTCAAGTCGCTTCAGATTATCGCTCAACACTTTGAAGAAAATGGCTTGTTTTACCGTATACTTGATCTTGATTATGCCTTTCATAGTCCTGCCATGGATGCGGTCGAAGATGATATTATTAATTCACTGCAGGGCTTGACCTTAAACAGGGTAAAACGCCGTTTTTATTCAACCGTTACAGGCAGGGTAGTTGCTTCCAAAAAGCTTGGCGCGGAGTACTGGTGGAAGAATATTCGTCAGCCTGTAATGTTTGCAGCCGCCATGGACAAGCTGCTTGTGGATGGCTATCAGGTTTTTCTTGAGATTGGACCGCATCCGGTATTGCGAACCTATGTGAATGAATGTGGCAGGGAATATGAAAACCAGATCCAGACCTTTCCGACGATTAAACGTCAGGCAGAATCAAAAAATGCGCTGCTAAATTCATTATATAACTGTTATCTGTGTGCCTGTAAAATCAAGGAAAAAGTTGTTTTTCCTGGTAAATACAATAGTTTGTCTCTACCTCATTATCCCTGGCAAAGAGAAAAGCACTGGTATACCCTAACCGCAGAAGGTTATGACCTGGTTAACCGTCGGCGTAACCATCCCCTGCTGGGTTATCGGCTTAAAGACCATGAATCAAGCTGGGAAAACCAGATAGATAGTGAGTTATTTTCTTACCTGAAGGATCATGTCGTCGATGGCGGTGCTGTTTTTCCCGCTGCTGCCTATGTAGAGATGGCGCTTGCTGCTTCTCTGGAATGGTTTGGTGATGAACCCGATATTGATAAAAATGATGAAAATAATAATGTAAACAAGACAACAACTCAGTGGGAAATAGAAAATCTTGAAATAAGAGCGCCTATTGTACTTGATCACAGTAAGGTGATTCGTTTTAAACTTTTTTCAAAAGATGGCAATTTTATCATCAGCAGCCGGGATCGACTCACTGATAATCCCTGGACTGAAAATGTAGTCGGTCGTCTGGTTGGAAAAACCAGCCGCAAAGCACCTCAAAAATTACATCTGGATTCTTTTATAAAGGCATCCAGAAAAGTGATATCTTCTGCGGGTCATTACAAGCTGACCGAAGCGGTCGGTTTATCCTATGGTTCGACGTTTCAGGGCGTTGATCGTGTCTGGGTGTCGGCATTAACCGGAACTGAAAAAAGTGCTCTGGCAAAACTGCTGCTACCGCAAGAGTTAGTGGGCAAAAGCAGTGATTACCTGCTCCATCCGGCAATGCTGGATGCGGGTTTCCAGGTACTCGTCGATATTTTTTCTGAAAAAATTGAAGAGGGACAGCAGGCGGCATTGATCCCTGTGCAAATAGGCAAGCTCTATTACTACCATGACATGAGTGAGTTGTCCTATCTGTCTGTCAGGATTATAAAACAAAGCCCTCAATCGGTACTCGCAGACTATATGTTGCTGGACTCTGCTGGCAATGTTCTTGCCGAGTTGAGAAATTGCCGCTTTAGAGGAGTACAGTTAAGTCGCAGCGTTCAGACTTTACCCGCTGCCTATGAATTTAAAGCCGTTGTAAAACCACATCTTTTGCCTGCAAGACAATCAGCTGTGGCAGAGCCCGTAGCGTTGGTATCGCGCGCTATTGAGTACCTGAAAGAGCATGAAAATGAATTTCAGCAGAGCAAGCATTATCAGGAAGTCTTGCCCCTGTTTGATGTTATGGTTTCCATGTTTGCATGGGAGGCAATTCAGAAACTCAACCCTAAAGGTGATGAATTTACTTTAGAATCTCTGGCGGAACAGGCGCATATTGAATCCTTAAAATTCCCCTTGTTATCACGTTTGCTGAATATCCTGGTTGAGGATGACCTTGCCACTTACGAAAATGGTCAATGGTTGCTGGCTACTGAAAGTGAACTTCCTGCGGCAGAAGACATCTGGTTGTCTGTACTCGGTGATTCTCCGGCCTACCTGCCCGAACTGATGTTGTTGGGACGTTGTGGCAAGCATCTGGCGGATGTTTTACAGCACAAGATTGAGCCAGAAAGCTTGCTGTTTTCAAGCAAAAGCAGTATTCAGGAACACTGGAGTGGAGCTTCTCCAAGTAATTTAAGCATGAATCTTGCCCTGCTTGATATGGTTCAGGAGATTGTAGCAGACTGGCCTGCCAATCAGCGTTTGCGCATTGTTGAAATTGGTGCAAATGATACCGAGATTAGCCGTCTGATTTTACCTGTTCTTCCCCAGGAACAATGCGATTATCTCTATCTTCACAATAATGAAGAAGCTCTGGTTAATGCCACATTTGATCTGGAAAACTGGTCTTTTGTCAAAACCCAATTAATTGATTTAAGTCTTGATCTGAACCTTGCTGAAAACCACATAGACTTTGCCAGTTATGATATTGTGATCGCTGCAAATACGCTCTACCATTCAGATGATTTATTAAAAGTACAGGCGAATATTAAAAAATTATTATCCCCCAAAGGTGTTTTATTACTGCTTGAAAGGCAGTCAGACCGCTTTATGGATATGACCTTTGGCTTGCAAACTGACTGGTGGAGCCACACTACAGATGTGCGAAATCCGGTACCACTTTTAATGACGGCAAATGAATGGCGCAATACATTAAGAGAAACCGGTTTTGATCAGGTTGAACTATTGATAGAGCCTGAAGCAACGGGCGATATTGGTGCCTTTCTGGTTGCCGCCAATCACGACAATGAAATAAAGCCGGAAGATCTGGATTCTGCTTTGACTGAGCAGCAATCAGAAGAAAAGCAGTCTGTAAAAACCTGGATGATTCTCAAGGATGATTCAGTTGTTTCAAATACACTTGCTCATGCATTTGAACAGGAGCTAAAAAATGCGGGTCAACAAATTGTCATCGTAGAACACGGACAAACCTATAAAAGGCTTGGACTAACCCATTTTGCGATCAATTTTGACGAGGACAAAAGAGATACAGAAGAACATTTTGATCACATTATCGAGACTTTGGACAAACTTGATTTGCACTGTGATCAGATAATCCATTTGATGGGAATACGCTGGCACGATGATACTTCCCCGGATTTTTCCGATCTGGGTTTGCAAAACCTGCGTTGCAGCAGCACCCTTGACCTGATTCAGGGGCTTGAAAAAAATTGTGCAGATTTTCCAGAGTTAACCCTGGTTACTTCTGGTGGAGCAACGGTTGCAGCAGATCAGAACATATTTAATTTCTCCAGCAATCCTTCTCAGGCGGCACTCTGGGGGCTGGGTCGGGTGATTATGAATGAACAGCCTGAACTGGGCTGTAAACTGATTGACCTGCAAGGTAAATTTGATGCTGATATAACAAGTCGTTTGCTCCTGGATGAATTTTTTAATAAAGACACTCAAGATAGCACTAGTCAGGATCCAGAAAAGAATCCTGAAAATGAAATTATCCTCTGCGAAAATGCGCGTCATGTCTTGCGTATGAAGCGCATATCACTTGCGAGTGAAGCGCAGCAACAGGAGAAAAAAAATCTGGATTACTGTCTCAAATTCAGTACACCCGGTCAGTTAAAAAATCTCTTCTGGCAGGAATTACCCGAGCAATTTTTGCAGGCAGATGAAATAGAAATAAAGCCTCACGCGGCAGGTCTCAATTTCAGGGATGTCATGTATGCCATGGGATTGCTGTCTGATGAAGCAGTGGAAAATGGCTTTGCCGGACCAACCCTGGGGATGGAGGTTTCAGGCACAGTCGTTAAAGTTGGTAGCGCCGTAACTGACTTTAAAAAAGGTGATGAGGTCGTGGGTTTTGCACCCGCCTGTTTTAGTTCCCGGGTTATCACCCAAACCACAGCAATTACACATAAACCCGCAAGCTGGAGTTTTGAAGAAGCAGCAACAATTCCGACCACCTTCTTTACTGTTTATTATGCCCTGAAACATCTGGCACAGATTCAGCCAGGTGAAAAAATACTGATTCATGGCGCCGCAGGGGGAGTGGGCATAGCCGCAATTCAGTATGCCCGTTATTGCGGTGCCGAGATTTTTGCCACAGCTGGCAGTGATGAAAAACGTGACTTTGTTCGGCTTCTTGGGGCTGATCATGTAATGGACTCGCGTTCACTGGCTTTTGCCGACGATATTATGCGTATCACGGAAGGTCAGGGTATTGATATTGTGCTTAACTCTCTGGCGGGAGAAGCGATTACGCGAAATCTTTCAGTATTAAAGCCTTTTGGACGTTTCCTGGAACTGGGTAAGCGTGATTTTTATGAAAACAGCAAGATTGGCTTAAGACCATTCAGAAATAATATTTCCTATTTTGGTATCGACGCGGATCAACTGTTGATAGAACGTCCTGAATTGGCAAATAGGCTTTTCAGGGAAGTGATGGAGCTGTTTGAAGATGGCTGCTTGCGACCTATGCCGTATCGCAGTTTCCCTGCCAGACGGGTAGAAGATGCTTTCCGTTATATGCAGCAGTCCCGCCAGATTGGTAAGGTTGTGCTGTCATTTATGCATGATAATGCGATCCCGGACGAGATGATACAACGATTGCATACCTCCAGTGATAATTTTTCCTGTGCAGACAAAGGCACTTACCTTGTTACCGGTGGTTTGAGTGGCTTTGGATTAAAAACAGCTACCTGGTTAGTCGAAAAGGGAGCAAAAACACTGGTTTTAATCAGCCGCAGCGCAAAACTAAGCGATGATGCCGAAGAGACAATAAACAGGCTGAAAAATCAGGGTGTCAAAGTTTATAAGCGTGCTTGTGATGTAACAGACAAGAAGGCTTTAACTGCACTCATAGCAGAAATACAACAGGTATTGCCTCCTCTAAAGGGAGTAGTCCATGCGGCAATGGTGTTAGACGACGCTCTGATTCGAAATATGACACAGCAACAACTTTTAAGTGTCATGGCTCCTAAAGTGACTGGCGCGTGGAACCTGCATGAGGCAACTCTGGAAACAGAACTGGACTTCTTTATTTTGTATTCTTCGGCAACCACATTTGTCGGTAATCCCGGACAGGCAAATTATGTTGCCGCCAATAGTTTTCTGGAGTCCCTGGCAAACTATCGTCGCAAACAGGGCTTGCCCGCGCATTATGCCGCCTGGGGTGCGATTTCTGATGTAGGTTTTCTGGCACGCAATGAAGAAATCAAGGATGCCTTGCAATCACGCCTGGGTGGAGAGGCATTGAGTTCAGATCAGGCACTAAAAATGCTGGACAAATTACTTCTTGGCGATAAGGCTGGTGCTGCCTTTATTGATCTTGACTGGGGCGTTATTCAAAGGGTTATGCCTGCTGCCAATAGCGCAAAATATGAAGAATTAAGACGTCAGGTTAAATCTTCCGATAATGATCAGCATGAAGATATTCAGACTTTAATTGCAAATCTTGGTCATGCAGAAATACAGGAACTTGTGATTGATTTATTGCTTGATGAAATTGAACATATTTTGCGTTTGCCACGTGAGAAACTTGATATTGAGCAGTCTGTTTTTGATCTGGGCATGGACTCACTCATGGGGATGGAACTGGTTCTGGCGATTGAAGAGCGCTTTGCCGTAAAATTGCCTGTTATGGCATTAACCGAAGGTGCAAATATCCAGAGAATTGCAGAACGCATAACAGAACAACTGGTGGGTACTGACAGTGGTGTCAGCAATGCCGATCAGCCAGATGAACATCGGGAAAGTATCAGCATAGCCGCCTCACGTCACGGTCATGCAGAACATATGACCGAAGAAGAATCAGCGAAATTATCCAGACAACTGATTGAGGATGCCATAAAATCTGGAGATAGCTCCGGAGATAACAAGGTGCAAGAAAAAAACAATGACAATGACTAAAAAAAGTAATCTGTTTGGACTTAGTGGCTCGGTAAAAGACCAGTTGGCACAAAAAATGCTGGAGAAACGCCTGAAAAAAGTCACTGAAGCAGAATTGAAGAAGGGAGATGTGGTGCGTCCACGCAAATCGTTGTCATTCAACTCCAAAATACCTGATGAATTTTACCGTTTTGACAAGTTTCCCGGTTATCAGCAAATTCGTATTCTGGAAACAGGTGGCAAGCAACTCGGTGTTGCCAGCCCTTTCTTTAAGACACATGAGGGAGTTGCGAGAAATACAACGCAAATCAATGGACATGACTACCTTAATTTTGCGAGCTACAACTACCTGGATTTATGTGGTCATCCTGAAGTCTCACAAGCAGCCAAAGATGCCATAGATCAATATGGCACCAGTGCCTCAGCGAGTCGTCCGGTGGCAGGAGAACGTCCTGTGCAGCGAGAGCTGGAGAAGGAGCTGGCAAAACTTTATGACGTGGATGATGCCATCGTTTTTGTTAGTGGGCATGCGACCAATGTCACCACGATTGGGTATTTGTTTGGACCCAAGGATTTAATTCTGCATGACTCCCTGATACATAACAGTATCGTTCAGGGAGGGCAGCTTTCCGGTGCGACACGTTTGCCATTTCCACATAATGACTGGCAAGCTCTGGATGAGTTACTGTTTCAGCAGCGAAAAAATTATGAGCGGGTTTTAATTGTTATAGAAGGAATCTATAGCATGGATGGTGACTATCCCGACTTAAAACGCTTTATTGAAATAAAAGAACGCCATAAAGCTTTTTTAATGGTAGATGAAGCCCATTCACTCGGAGTTTTGGGTGAACGTGGTCATGGCATTAAGGAACATGCAGGCGTTGATGGGCATGAAGTTGATATCTGGATGGGAACCCTGAGCAAGACACTGGCAAGTTGCGGTGGTTATATTGCAGGTGAAAAAGCATTGGTCGAACATTTAAAATATTCTGCCCCCGGCTTTTTATACAGCGTTGGCATGGCTCCACCGGTTGCCGCATCCGCCCTGGCAGCTCTCAAAATACTGGACAGGGAGCCACAACGAGTTCAGCATTTAAAAGAAAGAGGTCAGCAATTCCTCTCGCTTGCCCAGGAAAATGGCTTGAATGTTGGCTCAAGTGCCGGTTTATCTGTGATTCCTGTTATTACGGGAAGTTCTGCAACGGCCGGACGTCTGGCAAATGCCTGTTTTGAACGCAATATCAATGTGCAGCCCATCTTTTATCCTGCGGTACAGGAAGGCATGGCGCGCTTGCGCTTTTTTATTTGTTCTTCTCATACCGAAGAACAAATAGAACAAACAGTAAAGATACTGCTTGAAGAAATGAACAAGCTTAAATAAGAAGCTGTCTGGGAATAGTGAGCCTACTGCGGAAAAGCTGAATTTGGCTGAATTTTTCCTCAATTTTCGTTAAATAGAACAACTATTCGCCTCAAATTGATAAAAAATCCAGCTCAAATCAGCTTTCCCTCGCTACGACTCATATTTCCAGACAGCTTCTAAGTAGCAAAATATAGTAAAAACAGGGGGGATGGGTGATCAGAGGACAGAAGACAGAAAACAGAAGACAGGCTTACAATCAAAAATATGTAAAAAACAGGGGGGATGGGTAGTAGTTATACGCTATACGAGGCCTCCTTGCACAATAATTGCGCCGTCCCTAAAGAGACTGTTCCTGCATAAACT
>JALVDQ010000052.1 GCA_027008885.1 Thiotrichaceae bacterium
AAGCTGATCGCCAAGCACCGTCTCCAGTGCTTTTTCCCAGCCTGATTCGACCCTGATTGATTTTGCCAGCAACGGCGCATCCCCCAGCTGATGATCAAGCAGCCAGCGTTGCCGCATTTTTGCGGACTTGCTGCCTTTGTCCTTGTTCAGCGCTGCTTTTTGCAAAACTTCCAGAGAGGATAATTTTCCATTCAATGACTGCAAGCGGGAGCGAGTATCCTGAATTTTCTGTTGCAGTTCGCGGCTTTCATCAATAGTTGCCTGCGCTGACTGTTTGCCACGGGCAAATGCTTCTTTTGCCTGTGCGTGCTCTGTCTTTATCTGTTCGAGCTTTTCCTGCTGTGCCAGCAGCTCGGA
Source organism: Thiotrichaceae bacterium (assembly GCA_027008885.1). GTDB lineage: Bacteria > Pseudomonadota > Gammaproteobacteria > Thiotrichales > Thiotrichaceae > Cocleimonas. Next base: position 358 of record JALVDQ010000052.1, read on the forward strand.
CTGATGTGAATCCGTGGTAAAAACGCCTTTATCGGTTTGTAACTTTGATAAACGGGTGCTGATATGCTGCAACTCGCTTTCAAGCTGCTCCATGCGCGCGCGTTCAACCTGTGCCTGTTGCGCCGGTTCTGCCAGACGTTGCTGCATACTGTTCCAGGATTGCTGCCACTCGGCTAAAGCCTGCTCTGCCTGGCTTAACTCGGCAGTGAGATCATCCAGATCAAGGCGTTGTTTTTCAAGCACAGGTTCAAGCTTCTGCAGTTGTGCCTGTGCATTCTGAAGCTGTTGACGATCTTCTGCGGCATGCTGTCTGGCTGAACTGATTTCATCTTCAAGCTGTTGCAACTCGCGTTTATAACGCACTTCAAGCTGCTGCTGATGCTGAATGGTTTGCTCAATGCGGGAAATCTCGGAGCCTAGCTGGTAAAAATTCGCCTGAACCGTATTAAAATTATCATTCGCTTCGCTATGTTCTGCGCGCAAATGTTCAATGCGGTTTTCCAGTGAGCGTTGTTCGCTCAACTGTGCCTGATGCTCGGCCGCTTTTTGATTGATAATATTCTGGCGTTTGAGAATATCCTCCTCAACCTGTTTTAAGCGCAGCAGAATCAGCTCTGCGCTTAAACGTCTTTCCTTTTCCTTGTACGTTTTGAAACGCTCAGCCGCTTTTGCCTGACGCTTCAAATGCGCTAACTGCTTTTGCAGTTCTTCACGCAAATCACTCAAGCGATCAAGATTTTCGCGTGTGTGTTTTATGCGGTTTTCGGTTTCGCGTCGGCGTTCCTTGTATTTTGAGATGCCTGCGGCTTCTTCCAGTGTATTGCGCAATTCTTCCGGTTTCGCCTCAATCAGACGCGAAATCATGCCCTGTTCAATAATGGCGTAACTGCGCGGTCCAAGACCTGTCCCGAGAAAAATATCGGTAATATCACGCCGCCGACAACGAGTGCCATTAAGAAAATATTTGGATTGCCCATCGCGTGAAATCTGGCGTTTAATGCCGATTTCCGAAAATTTGGCATATTCACCGCCGAGGCTGGCATCCGAATTATCAAAGATTAATTCGATTGAAGCCTGTCCAATCGGTTTGCGCGAGGATGAGCCGTTGAAAATAACATCATCCATTGAAGCACCGCGCAAATGCTTTGCCGAACTTTCGCCCATAACCCAGCGCACCGCATCAATCGTATTCGATTTGCCACAGCCATTTGGTCCCACAATGCCTGTCAGATTGCTACGCAGGTCAATAACAGTGGGATCAACAAAGGATTTAAAACCGGCGATTTTAAGCTTGCTTAAACGCATCGGTTTATATTGGTGGGGTTGAGAATTTCATAGGTTGGCGAATAATAGGTAAAGTGTTAGTGCGTTTCAACTTAAATAAGGACTGAAGGTAACTGCGATTAAATTTTGACATATCCAACTAGACAGACTAAACGTAGTTATTATTTAGCTTGTAGCTATTTTTAGGGACGATTTATTGTTGCCTTATCCCTTAATCCCTTAGTTCGCACCGATTATTTAATTACAGGAGAATTACCCCATGAAGAATTATTTTACAAAAGCCCTTTTGCTTGTATGCCTAAGCAGCGTTGCAGCAATCGCATTAGCCAAGGATGTATCAACGGACATTATAAAAAAAGAAAGTGTTTATACTGTAAAAGAAACAATGGATAAGTTTGAATCACTGATAAAATCAAAGGGTTTGACTGTATTTGCAAGAATTGACCATGCAAAAAATGCAGCAGGCGTTGATATGCAAATGAATGATGCCGAGGTCATTATTTTTGGCAATCCCAAAGGAGGCACGCTACTAATGAAAAATGACGTTGCTGTCGCGCTCGACTTACCTCTGCGTGTCGCCGTTTATAAAGATAATGATGGCAAGGTTTGGATTAGTTACCATAACCCGCAGGCACTCAAAACAAATTATAAAATCAGCAAAGGTGTCAAGGTGCTTGATAAAGTAGAAGGCGCTTTGGACAAACTAACCACAGCCGTTAGCAAATAACGAAAGTAGCTGTTCAAGCAGATAGTTGCAAGCAACTGTTGGTAGCTACGATAAAAAATAGGTTACAATAGGCGGATTGATTTTAATAATAACGTCTGATTCCTATGAAAAAACATCGTATTTATCTACTACCCATCCCCCCCCTTTTTTATATATTTTTATCTGCAGCGTTTGCAGCATCTACAGCAAATACAGCAAAAGAAATAAAAACATCTAAAAAAAGGGGGGGATGGGTAGCACTTGTTTCATTCCTGTTGCTGTCATTATTTGCGTCTGCCGAAGCAGAAAATGCTGGTGGCTGCCTGAAAGTCACCACTGCCTGTGAAGCGTATCAGTCTTTTCGCAAGCAGACCAATCCGGGGAACATCGTGCTAAAAGAAGGACAGCGATACCCCATTCTGGAACGCAGTCGCAAGTCCAAAGCATATCGTATCAAAATCAAGGGAATTAAGAGACCCGCACGCTGGGTCGCCGCGAGCTGTGGTGAGGTCTTAAGCAGTTGTGATGCTCAAACCCGGACGACAGAGGCGCATACAAGCAGCAACAAGAAAACACTCGGGCAGAAAATCAAGGCTCTCTTCAAGCGCAAAAAGAAAGCGCCGCAATACCTGCTTGCATTAAGCTGGCAACCAACTTTCTGTGAATCACATTCGCGCAAAAAGGAGTGCCGTTCACAGACCAGAAACCGCTATGACGCAAGCCACTGGTCGCTGCATGGTCTCTGGCCGCAGCCACGCGGCAATGCCTATTGTGGCGTAAGCGATATGGATAAGGGCATCGACCGCAATAAACGCTGGCACTTGCTTGCTCCGGTAAAACTCAGTAGCAAAACAGCAATCGAACTGGCTCTGGTGATGCCGGGCACATCATCCAATCTGCAACGTCACGAATGGATTAAACACGGCACCTGCTATGGTTCAGACGCAGAAGACTATTATTCAGATGCGATCAAACTGGTAAAAAGTGTCAACAACTCCATCGTTGGAAAATTATTTAATCGCGGCGTTGGCAAACGTGTCACACTCAAACAGGTACGCGCGCATTTTGACAAGGCATTCGGCAAGGGTGCTGGAGACAAGGTGGATATGCGCTGTGACAACAAAGGTCGTGTCAGCGAACTCTGGATTAACCTGAAAGGCGAGATTCTGGACGATACCACATTGTCTTCCCTGCTTAAAAACAGCCTCAGAGCTGGCTCGACCTGTTTTAGCGGGCTGATTGATCCCGCCAATCGCTAAAGCAGATGCCAGCGCAGCCTCAAAAATCGGCACATGGTAGCGGCGTTATAATCTATAAACGCCTCGCGGGCTATGCGCTAAAACACTGGCGCTATCTGCTCATGGTGATTATCGGGCTGGTTATATCAGGTGCCACCATTCCACTGTTTGCCGTTTATATGCAGCCGTTGCTGGATGGTACCTTTATGCAAAAAGACCCTGAAGTGATACGCTGGGCGCCGCTGGCACTGATGCTGATTTTTTTACTGCGTGGCATATCAGGCTTTATGTCCAGCTATTCAATGGAGTGGATTGGGCGTTCGGTCGTTAAGGAAATTCGCAGCGAACTGTTTCAACGCCTGCTGCATTTGCCGGTTGCCTATTACGATAAAAACAACTCGGGGCAATTAGTCACCCGTCTCATCTATCATGTTGAACAGGTATCCACAGCAGCCACCAAGGGGCTGAAAATTCTGGTTCAGGACAGCGTTATCGTCATCGGCTCACTCGGCGTTATGTTTTACTACAGTTGGCAACTAAGCCTGATTGTATTGATTGCAGCACCCCTGATTGGCGCGCTGGTTGCCTATATTTCAAAGCGTTTTCGCAGACTCAGCAACAAGATTCAGGAACAGGTCGGTGAAGTCACTCAAATCAGCCATGAGGCAATCTCTGCCACCCGTGAAATTCGTATTTTTGATGGCATAGACTACGAAAGAAGACGTTTTGAAGCGGTCAATGCGCTCAACCACCGCTCCTATATGAAGCGCATTCTCACAGAAAGCATCAGCGCACCCATTATGCAGTTCATTATGGCGGCAGCCCTTGCGACGGTGGTTTATTCGGCAACCCACGGTGACCTCATCAAAGACTTTACCCCAGGGCGTTTTATGGCATTTATGACCGCCATGATTGCGCTGCTTGATCCGGTCAAGCGTCTCAGCAATGTGAATGCGTTATTGCAAGGTGGCATTGCCGCCGGAGAAAGTATTTTTTCACTGCTGGATGAGACTCCGGAAAAGGATAGCGGCAGGCAGCAACTCAAAAACACAAAGGGCAGCTTTGAATTTAAAAATGTCTCTTTTGAATATCAGCAGGACACAGACAAATCACCGCAGAAACGCGCAAACAAGGTGCTCAAGGACATTAGCTTCTCGGTAAAACCCGGTGAAAAAATTGCCCTGGTAGGGCAGTCTGGCAGCGGCAAAACAACGCTGGTGAACCTGCTACCGCGTTTTTATGATAACT
>JALVDQ010000053.1 GCA_027008885.1 Thiotrichaceae bacterium
CACTTCAAGAAAGGGCAACGTAAAGACGATGAAACCAAAAAGCGTCTGCAAAACTTCCATCAAGAGGAAGGCGTGCTCTACATTGGTATTGCCCAGGAAAGATTCCAGGGTTTCCGCGTCACTAAAATAGCGTTACTATCTTTTACGTTTTTTGATTTTTCTTCACAATATTGAGGACGGTATTCTTGCGCCTGTGTTACCTAAAAAGGACGGTTTTTGAACCATGCCCACATTTATTTTAAAATACGCAAAATTAAAGAATAATAAGGCATTGATTCATCACTTTTTTTGTTTTACTGATTGAATCCCTGGAGAATAGCCTTATGATAGGTGCTGTGATGTATTCACATATTATTTAACATCAAAGGAGAAAACAAATGGGTCTTTTTGATTTTGCCAGAAATATCGGCAAGAAAATATTTGGTAGCGACGATAGTGACGACGATGCGGCCGCAAAATTAAAACAACATATTGAAGAAGATAACCCAGGTATTAACAATCTTGAGGTTGAAGTTGTTGATGGCGTAGCAACGATTAAAGGTGATACCGATGACCCGAGCGCTCTTGAAAAAGCCGTTCTGATGGCGGGCAATGCCATGGGTATTGAGGAAGTTAAAGCAGATGAGCTAACATCTCCTGCACAAACTGTCGAAGTGCAATACTACGAAATTCAGGAAGGTGATTCTCTGTGGAAGATTGCCAAGGCATTTTATGGCGATGGTAATAAATACGAGCAAATTTTTGAAGCTAACCGCGAAGTAATCCAGGATCCTGACAAGATATTCCCTGGTCAAAAAATTCGCATACCAATGGACTAGAGGAAGGAGGAAGATTGCTATGGACATGGGTGACTTACTAAAAATGGGCGCTAATGCCTTTATTCAGAGTAAATTGAGTGGTGACGCAGGAAGTGGACTTGATCTGGGTTCCCTTACTTCAGCACTTTCAAATTTAACAGGCGGTGGAGACAGTGGAGATCAGGGTGGCTTTGATCTTGGTTCACTGCTTGGAAAAATGCAAAGTGGTGGTCTGGCTGATGTTGCTCAATCCTGGCTCGGTGATGGCGACAATGAGCCTATCGAAGAAAGCCATATTACTGATATATTTGGTTCGGATAAAATCTCCGAGTTTGCCTCCCAACTCGGTTTGAGTCAGGAAGAAGCAGTAGGTGGCTTGCGAGATGCGCTTCCCCAGATAGTAGACAAAGCCAGCTCAGGTGGTTCACTTCTGGATTCCATTGGTGGAATCGGTGGTGCGATCAATATGGCAGGCAAGCTGTTTGGAAGATAATCTGATAATCACAACAAGCGGGGTCGAATTTTATTTTCTTCCCTGCTTTTTTATCTCAAAATAACACTATCAAGTGACAATACAACGAATTGCAATAGCCTTGCAAATTCGCTCAAACACCTCTTTACATCACAAATTCATAAAATTACAGGAAGGCAATTAAAGTATTGTATCGACCCCAGACACAAATTCGCAGTTATCAACATGCTATTCGTTTATTCTGGCGAGATATCTACCGAACTGGTGGAAAAACACTTTATAGCCAACAAAAATTTGGACCAACCAAGCCGGACTGGATCAATGTGGAACACGTTTATCCTATGGCGTGGGTAGTCAATAAATTTAACTGCCTTGATCGGCGCGATTGCCGCCAGAGACAACAATTTAACTATATCGAATCCGACCTGCATAATCTTTATCCAAGCCGGCGTGACCTTAATATGCTCCGCGCCAGTCACAGCTTTGGCAATATCAAGGGCGAACTGCGTTTGTTTGGCTCATTTGATTTTGAAATAGACAATAGAAGACGCATAGTTGAGCCCGCCCCTGCCAGCCAGGGAGAGATCGCCAGAGCCATGTTTCATATGGCTAAAACCTACCAGCTCAAAATTTTTTCAAGACAGGTAGAAACACTGAAATACTGGCACAAGGTAGATCAGCCCAGCAAGGAAGAAATGCGCAGAAATGATTTAATCGAAGAACAGCAGGGGACTCGTAATTATTTTATTGATTACCCCAAAAAATCGGTACATCTTTAAAAACTGAAGTCCTTTATTTCCAGGAGACTGTATTCTATCTTCTATCACCCATCCCCCCTGTTTTTTATATATTTTTGCGTAGTGTTAAATGAAACACATCTGCGTAGGGTTGGTGCAGCCATGCGCAAGCAACCCTACATGCTGTCTTCTGTCTTCTGCCCCCTATGCCGCCAGGGGCAATTTTTCAAGCGCATCGAGTGCGCGTGAAAAGCGATCTTGCGGGTTTTTTGCCATCATTTTATTGATTAAGGGTTGAAACTGCGCCAGTTCTTCCGGCAAGCAGGGGACAGGAGCCATCACATGATGCATCATCAGCTCATGCACCTTATTCGATTCATAGGGCTTTCTGCCTGTTAGCAGCTCATATAAAATAACCCCCAGACTGTAAATATCAGAAGCCTTTGAGCAGGCATCACCACTGAGTTGTTCCGGGCTGACATAATAGGGCGAACAATGCAATTGCTGTTCAGAAACAAAGCCTGCTTCAAGCATTATGCGTTTTGAAACGCCATAGTCGGTCAGAGCTAACGAACCGTCTTCGCGTAATAGTATATTCTCTATCTTCAAATCACGATGGATCAGCCCTGCCCTGTGAACACAATCCAGTGCTACGACTATCTCCTGAAACCACTCCAGCGCATGGGTTAATGGCAACTCGTTTCCACAACTGTTAAGCGACTGTCGCATGGTGCCATATTTCATATATTCCATTACCAGATAAAAAGCCTTGCTACAAACGCCACCATCGTAAATATGTACCAGTCCGGTGTTTTTTTTGCCACAGTGCTTTTCTATACTGTTCAGGACATTACGGATAATGCGGGTATTTATTGTGCTGGGTAAAAACTTGAACTGCTTGATTGCAACCTGTTCACCCTTTTTATCAAGCGCACGATAGACAATGGCATCATCACTGTTATGCAATACTTCCTTTAATCTCCAGTGTTTTAACTGCATTGGATAGCGATTTTTGTAATGATGCAGTTGCAGGAAGGTATCAAGCTTTGCTGACAGCTCGGCAGGTGTGCGCCAGACAATCACGTCAAAGCCTGTTTTCAGGAGATAATCAGACAGCGAATAGTCCTGCGTGAGAAATAATATCGGCGTGGAAACATCCAGCACCGCATTTAAGGCTTCCCTGTGCGAAATAGTATCAACAGTAGCATTCGGTATCTTGGACGCAATCAGGGAGAGCAGCTTTTTCGCCCTGGAATTTCTTTGCACGCCATTATGAACAAGTAGAATCAACATGATTGCCAGTCCACCTCCCTTTTACTCGTCAAGTGTAGGACAGAATCCGCTTTTTTTCCGGATCTTCAATTGACTTTTTCATATACCTCAATAATAATGCCGCGTTCCGTGGGGTTTACCCCCTCCTTGCTATGTTTTGAATTGCAAAGAACATGGCCAAATGTCCAAAAGGAGAAACTATGAGACATTATGAAATCGTTGTACTGGTTCACCCGGATCAGAGTGAACAACTACCTGGTATGCTTGAACGCTACCGTAAACTGATCGAAGGCAACAAAGGCACAATACACCGTCTTGAAGACTGGGGACGTCGCCCGCTGGCTTATCCAATCGTTAAATTGCACAAAGCACATTATGTATTAATGAATATTGAGTGTGATAGCGACACATTAAACGAACTTGAAGACCTTTTCCGTTTTAATGATGCGGTTCTGCGTAATCTGACCATTCGTCGTGATGAAGCTGAAACAGCACCTTCCTTACTGAGTAAGGAAGCCGAGAAAAAAACTGAAAAAAAACCGCAACAAAGATAAGCACAGGAGAAAATCATGGCACATCGTTTCCGTCGTCAGAAGTTCTGCCGATTTACCGCAGAAGGCGTTAAAGAAATAGACTACAAGGATCTGGATACACTCAAGGCGTATATTACCGAGACAGGTAAAATCGTACCCAGTCGTGTAACAGGAACCAAAGCAAAATACCAGCGCCAGCTCGCTACCGCGATTAAGCGCGCGCGTTTCCTTGCCCTGATTCCATATACGGATCAGCACAAATAAGGGAAAAACAATGGCCAGCTTTATTATGGCAGGCCGGATGCAGGCAGCGATTTTTACTGTCGTGTCCACATTGGTCTCCCTGTTGATACCTCCCCTGATTGTTTTCAGTAATGCAGCAGTTGCACTGATCACACTACGCAAGGGCTGGCAGCAAGGAGTCATTTATTCACTATTAGCAATAGCAACACTGGTGATTGCCAGTATTGCATTAAAACAGCCAGGCAGCAGTGGCATCGTTGCAGGTTTGGCAAACTGGTTGCCCCTGGTACTGATTGCAAGTGCTCTGGGCATGACACGCTCATGGAGCAAAACCTTGCAACTAACCTTGATACTGGGCGTTGCAGGTGTTTTACTGTTTCATCTGCTGCATCCTGATGCGGCAGGCTACTGGAAAGCAGCGCTGCAACAGATGAAACCACTGTTACAGCAGAGCTATCAACTCGAAGAAAGCAAGATTGATGCGAGCATCAACAACGCTTCAGTCTGGATGACAGGCACTTTTGCTTCTGTTTTGGTAATAATTGCAATTATATCGCTGATTATTGCCCGAAACTGGCAGGCAAGGCTCTATAATCCGGGAGGCTTTGGGGAAGAGTTTCGCCAGATAGCACTGGGAAAACAGTTTGCGATGGCACTGCTTGGTGCTATCGCCATCGCAGTTATCACTCATAATCAGCTCATTATCGAACTGATTATGGTTGCCATAACGGTTTTCATGTTTCAGGGCTTATCTCTGGCACATGCACTGGT
>JALVDQ010000054.1 GCA_027008885.1 Thiotrichaceae bacterium
AGTGCCCGAGTGGCTGATTTTTCATAGTCATTTGCGCCAGAGCCATCATTATCAAGATAGCGAGCCGCCATCGCCATGCCGCGAATTGCAAGCGCATTCCAGGACGTGAGTATTTTATCGTCACGCCCGGGGGGGATGCGTTGCTGGCGGGCATGCAGCAGTTTGAGTCTGGCGGAGTCAATCAGCGTATTCAGTTGTGCTTCGCTTTTGCCAAATTCTTCTGCCAGTTGTTGCCAGTCTGTGTAGACATGCAAATGCCATGAGCCCTCAAAATTAGGCGCCCGATCCAGTCCAAAGCGACGCGCAAAGACGGGGTATTCATCCGCATCAAGCAATTCACGAACTTGTTCTGTTTTCCAGACATAGAAGAGTCCTTCGTGCGCCTCACCGTTTTCATCTTTTGAATCAGCATCATAGCTGGAGTAATACCCATCCCCCCTCTTTTTTGCATATTTTTCGCCTGCCTGCATGTCACGCATCAGCCATTGCGCGATTTCGTGCGCGCTGCGCTCAAACAGCGGGTTATCAATGGCAGCACTCGCCTGGGCGTATTCAGCCAGCAGACTGCCATTGTCATAGAGCATTTTTTCAAAGTGCGGAATCATCCAGTAATCATCCACCGAGTAACGACAGAAACCGCCGCCAAGCTGATCATTAATGCCACCCAGCGCCATTTTTTCCAGGGTGTAACTTGCGATAGTGAGTGCTTTTGCGTCTCGCTCATTTTGCGCAAAAGCATGTCGCATCAGATATTCAATATTGGGCGTATGCGGAAATTTGGGGGCGATACCAAAACCACCGTGCTGCGTATCAAATTGCTGCTGTAAATCCATGCGCGCCTGATCCAGTGCTGCCGTACTGAGCCGGGCTGCAGCCGTCTGCGGCGCATAAACACTGTTTAGCGCATCAGCAAGCGAGTGGTTCTGACGCTGAATATCCTCTTTGCGCTGTCTGAATAAATCGCTGACACGCTGCAATAAATCCCGAAACGAAATCATGCCATGACGTGGTTCATCAGGAAAATAAGTACCGCCAAAGAAAGGCATCTGCTCATCCGGCGTCAAAAACATGGTTAACGGCCAGCCGCCACTGCGACGTGTCAGCATGTGGTGCGCGCTCTGGTAGATTTTGTCAAGATCAGGACGCTCCTCACGGTCAACCTTGATATTCACAAACAACTCGTTCATCAGGGCGGCAGTTTGCTCATTTTCAAATGATTCATGCGCCATGACATGACACCAGTGACAGGCAGAATAGCCAATCGACAGTAGAATGGGCTTGTTTAACTGTTTCGCAAGGGCAAGCGCTTCATCCCCCCAGGGAAACCAGTCAACCGGATTATCGGCATGTTGCAAAAGATAGGGGCTGGTTTCTTCGGAAAGTTTATTCATTGTAGGCGACGAGTGCTGCTATTGGATTGTGTAGCTTACGCAGAATATGCCTGTCTGTCTATGTTGTGTCTCTTTATTAAGGACAGAGATTAGCGTAGCGTAGTCCAGCCAAATTCAGCTTTTCCGCAGTAGGCCCACTATTCCCAGACAGCTTCTTAAGCTTTCTTTAAAAATGCGCTGACCAGTACAATTCGTGTTCCGTTCACTCTTCCTTCAATATGTTTGGGATTAGAGGTCAGTGATATATTTTTTACCAGAGTGCCACGTTTTGCGGTGAAATTCGCGCCTTTAACCACCAGATCCTTTATGAGTGTTACCGAATCACCCGCTTTCAGAACGGAGCCATTGCTATCAAGTGTCGGTTCGCTGTCATTTTCTTCCTTGTCATCGCCTTTATCGGCTTCTGCCCATGCTTTAACATCGTCTTCAAGGTAGAGCATATCCAGCAAGTCCTGCGGCCAGCCTTCTGCTTTCAGGCGGTTTAGCATTCGCCATGCCATGACTTGTACGGCGGGTACGGGAGTCCACATGCTGTCATTCAGACAACGCCAGTGATTTGGGTCGATTTTATCAGGATTTTCTATCTGTTCCTGACAGGTCTTGCAGACAAGAATACTTTGATCAACACTGCCATCACTGTCTGGCGGAATCTGGTAAACGCCCAGATCCTGCCCGGAGGCGCAAAGCTCACATTTGGAGTCACTACGCTCTCGCAGTGCTTGTTCGGTACTATTCATAGCTTACTGTCTTTTTGTGTATTATTTTGCAGGTCGCCAAATTATTGACTCCAGACTCCAGCCCTGTAATACCTCGGCAGGGGGCAATGCGTTATTGCCATTAGCACCTTTGCCGTTAAAGACATAGAGTACATTGGGTGTTTTTGGCGCATAGCAAAGTACTTTTCCGGCCATATCTTCTGATCCCATTTGACATTCTTCTGTTTGCCCAAAAGCGTATACCTTGCTGTATGTCGTACCGAGGGGGTGTCCTAATCCGTTCTTAATCAGATTGTCTTCAATGATTACAGAAAATATTTTTTTCTGTGATTGATCAGGATTAATGATCATTAAAGTCTTAACGCCTTTTGAAACCCTGATAACAGGATATGGCGCACCTAAATGATAATTTAGCTCTTCGACAACGCTATAATCAGGAAACGCCTCTGTTATATTGTGCATATTAAACGGGCTGTCCGCATTAATAGGACCCACCTTGTCGGCGCTCATGATAACCGTTTTACCGCTTTCACCACCTGAAGCATTATTGTCATCCTTGTCGTTATCATCGCAGCTACTGATAAAAACGCTTGTTAAAACAATAAGGATAAAAGAAATAGCCGCTTGCCTGAATTGTCCATATTGATTTGTCATAATTATTATCTATCCATGTATGTATTAAAGGTGCGCGCATTCTCTCATAAATAAAAGCCAAGAACAATGACCTGAATCCGGAGAGCAAAGTGATAGCATATAAAACTACAATAATACAATGAATTTGCGAGACAAAACACAAGTCATCTCCACACATTTATTTTATTTCAATTTCTTAGTGTGCTCATCAACTATAAAATATTATTTTCTCCCTAAGTTATGGCTAAGTTTTAAAACCTATTATTCTTCCAACGCAAACAATAAAGCGTTTTAAACAAACTAAATAATACTGGAGAATCAAAATGAAAAACTTAAATAAACTAATCGCATCTGCTTTTCTAACTTCATTACTAATGGGCTCTCAAGCTGCATTGGCAGAAGATGAAGAGCAGGAAGTCATTCCAGCGCCAAGTTCGCATATGACAACACCGCATGAACACAAAATTGGAAATAATGAAAATGGTGATGATTTGGCAAAGAATAAAACAGAAGTCGCACCAAACACAGATGATCATCATGATAAAAAATCAATGGATGACACAAACCAATAAACAACAAACATAAGCAAATAAAATACTCAATTCCTAGTACTCCAACAATATTGCTGGAGTACTAATTTAATTCGGGATTGGGTATTTTTTATGTCATTCTTATTGTTATAGGTAAGCAGACATAAATAACACGCATCGCTTTAAACAGGAAACTTACATTGAAATCGAAAAAAACGAGAATTACACGCCGAAACTTTCTTAAATCAGCTTCGACAGCAGGTTTATTGCTGCCATTTTCATCATCTGTATTGGCAAAAATTGCAGGACAAAGAAATAAATTAGTCATTCCTGCATTAAATGAAGGCGTTAGAAAAGGTGATCAAGTCACATTTAATTTAAAAATCAAAACCGGAGATACTGAATTTTTTAAGGGAATGAATACGCCAACACTGGGTATCAACCAGAGCTATCTGGGGTCTGTTTTACGCGCTAAACGTGGCGATACGGTTAATATCAATGTTAATAACCAGTTAAGCCGGATTAGCACGTTGCATTGGCATGGTATGACTCTTCCTGCAAAAATGGATGGTGGTCCACATCAGGAGATCAAACCAGGAGAAACCTGGAACTCCCGGTTTGAGATTCGTCAGGGTGCAAGTACCTTGTGGTATCACTCCCACGCCTTGCACCAGACAGCTCCCCAAGTTTACTATGGACTTGCAGGGCTTTTTATTATTGATGACGAACCAAGCCTGAATGCCAGTTTACCTAAAACTTATGGTATAGATGATATTCCTTGTACGATTCAGGACAGACGTTTTAATCGTGATGGAACGCTTACCTATAATACCTCAATGCCTGATCGTATGATGGGAATGCAGGGGTCAACTATTTTGGTGAATGGGGTTGTTGATCCAACACTACATGCAAAAAGCACTTTATTGCGCTTACGTTTACATAACGGCTCAAATGCACGCACTTATCATCTTGCATTTAATGATAAACGTTCATTTCATGTTATCGCCAGTGAGTGTGGTTTTTTAAACCAGCCTTTTGAAACCAATCAGTTACGACTCGCACCCGCTGAACGCGCAGAGATACTGGTTGATGTCTCTGATAAAAAACAGATTATGCTAAAAAGTCTCGCCAGTTCTGGTGGTGGTATGGGGATGATGCCAATGATGCGTATGATGAATAGCAGCAATGAAATGGATATTTTATTGATAGATGCACGTAATGCAAAATCATCCAAATACCAGATTCCTAAAACCTTACCAAAAAGTGTGGCTCATCCAGACCCACGTCAAGCCGTCACTACCCGCAAGTTTGAACTTGAAATGGGTATGATGGGCAGAGGCGGTATGATGCGTAGTGGTGGCGGTATGTTCCGTATAAATGGAAAATCAATGAACAAAAACCGAATTGATTTTCAGGTGAAGCGTAATACCACAGAAATATGGGAAATCAGCAATGCCTCGCCTATGGCTCACCCTTTTCATGTGCATAATGTACAGTTTAAAGTGCTTGATCGAAATGGAAAACGACCCAATCCCTCAGAAACAGGTCTCAAGGATACGGTACTGGTTGGTAGTCGTGAGACCGTGCGTATTGTTATGGATTTTCCCGAATACTCAGACGCTAAAGTACCCTATATGTACCACTGTCATATTTTGGAACATGAAGATCAGGGAATGATGGGGCAATTTGTCGTTGTCTAAGAAGGGCTGTTTATACTCTTCACGGTTAAGAATCTTCCATTAGAGCCACATCTTGTTTTGCGAATAACTGCTAGCCGCGTTGTAAATACCTGAAAGTGTTACTCTAAGTACCCAAGCAAAATCAATTTAACAAAATTTCGTTTCCTGTTTTTTGATCTTCAAGGCATTGCGACGGGAGCATGGTGGGCTATGTGACCAAAGCAATAACGAAGAAGATCAGAAAACAGGGGTTAAATTGTTAGATTAATTTTGAGCGGGTACTTATGCCAAAGAGAATAAGTATCCCGCGTATTTACGCCTTGCTCTTCACAAAAACAATGCACTCTAGTGGTGAAATCTTAACCACGAAGAGTATAGCTTACTCAAAAAAAGCCATTTTCAACTATTAGATCTGAAGTTAAAGAAATTACTAACAGACATTTCGTACCTATGCTAGTACTCAGACAAGCTCTTTATTTCATCTGATTCCTTTGCGCCCACATGGCGTAGATTTTGTCAGACCATAAGCTGGTTACATAGGCGACAACCGCTTCTTTCTCTTTGTCACTCAGCTTATCTTTAAATGCTGGCATACTGCCCCCTATTGCTACTCCTCCATTATTAACTGTATTCAGCAATAAAGTCTTGGAATGATGCCAGGCGTGTGCGGTTCCATTTAAGGGGGGTGCAGGGAATTTGCCATCTGGCTGTACTTTTTGCCAGTTTTTAACTAAGCCCTGACCTTTTTCACCATGACAAGTTGCGCAATTTTTCTTAAATACTTTTCTGCCTCGCATCAGTTGTGCTGTGGTATACCAGCGCTTTCCATTATCTGGCTGAACAGTATTTGTTGTCGTTGTTTTATTGAGTGTTTCTATTTCAACTTTTTTTGCATCTTTTTTATCCCCGGCATCTCCACCACAGGCGCTCAGTAAAAAAGTACTTATAAGCGGGATAATGAACGTAGATATTTTAATTTTAGACATTGTATATTCCTTATAACGGTTTCAGAATTTTGTAATATTGTTCTGATAAGAGGGAGGATATCAATATACCCATCCCCCCTGTTTTTACATATTTTGTGTTGGTTTCAAGTTATTTGGTTATTGCTTCCTCATTCCTTAATACCAAATACGCACACCTGCAACAAACATGGTTTCACTGCTATCACCACCTTCATCAGTGATGAAGTCCGCAGTTTTGCCAAATTTCTTGCTCCAGTTCACACCGATATAGGGCGCAAACTCACGCTTAACTTCATAGCGAAGACGCAAACCTGCGCTAGCATCCGACAAACCTGAGCCGACACCCATTGCCTTGTCATCCTTTGCATAAGCATTGAAACCAAATTCTGGTGATAGCACCAGTTTTTGGGTTAGCATCATTTCGTATTCAAAGTTAAAATTAAGCTTTACCTGACTGTTTTTGCCAAAGGATAGATTCGCATCCGTTTCAACAAAATAAGGTGCCAGACCTTGAATACCTATCTGAGCATAATCACGGCTTGTTCCGGGCACGGTATCATGTCGCCAACCAGCCTGAAGATCCCAAAATGTGCTAATCGCATGGCTGAATAATAACTGATTTTCAGAACCTTCTATTTCACCTGAAACATGCTCACCTTCGGTTTTAAACCAAAGTTTATTGAGATCTTTTCCTATCCAAAGCCCTCCTTCCCAGGTTATGGGGTTAGGTCCTTTTGCGAAACCGACTTCAAATTTATCCAGCATCAGTTTTGTCAAGATAGGGTCATCTTCCATACCTGCAAATGCAGGGCTTGTGATTGAACCCAATGTTGATAACAATGTTGAAGCTAGTAGCGTTTTACTGAATTTATTTTTCATTTTATTTCTCCTTTAAGACACCTTAACTTCACGGAACATACCAGCCATGTGGTACAGTAGATGACAGTGGTACGCCCAGCGTCCGCGAGCATCCGCAGTGACTAAATAAGAAATTTTGGCACCGGGTTGAACTACAATGGTGTGCTTTCGAGGAAGGTATCCGCCATCACCTGTTTCAAGTTCACTCCACATCCCATGCAGGTGGATGGGGTGATTCATCATGGTGTCATTCACCAATACGATGCGTACACGTTCACCATATTTAAGATCAATCGGTTTGGCATCTGCATAACTCACACCATTAATTGACCACATGTAACGCCCCATATTACCGGTTAAATGTAGCTCGATTTCACGGCTAGGTTGTCGTCTGTCTTTGGTAGGGTAGAGGTTTTTAATATCAGCATAGGTTAGAACTTTACGCCCATTGCCTCTTAGACCGACACCAGGGTCATTCAAACGTAATTTTGGTGCTTCCGCTCGCATATCAATATGAGGACCATATTCTGTTTTGGCATGGGTAAGGCGTGTACGTTTCATGGCGCTTTCTTTTTTTGCACCCATTGCCATCTTGGAATGATCCATGCCTTTCATGCTACCACCCATGTTCATTTTTGAGTGATCCATACCTTTCATATTACCAGACATGTTCATTTTGGAATGATCCATGCCTGCCATGCCAGCACCCATCGCCATCTTTGAGTGATCCATGCCTTTCATATTGCCAGCCATATTCATTTTAGAATGATCCATGCTTTTCATGCTACCACCCTTTTTCATTTTTGAGTGATCCATGCCAGCCATACTGCCACCGCTCATATCCATTCCACCCATGTCCATGCCTGCCATATTACTCATGTCCATACCCATATCGATATGAGTTAAACTTGGCACAGGGTCAACTTTAGGAACAGCTGCGGTCATTGTCTCATTGGGTGCTAATGTGCCTCTGGCATAACCTGAGCGACCAAGTGATTGAGCAAAAATGGTATACGCCGCATTTGCTCTTGGCTCAACAATTACATCATAGCTTTCTGCAACGCCGATGCGAAATTCATCGATACTCACGGGTTTAATGTATTGCCCATCACTGGCAACAACGGTCATTTTTAAGCCAGGAATGCGTACATCAAAAAAACTCATTGCCGAGGTGTTAACAAAACGCAGCAAGATTTTTTCACCTGGCTTAAAGATGCCCCGCCAGCCTTCACGAGGGGCACTGCCATTCATTAAATAGGTGTAGGTATAACCGGTAACATCCGACAAGTCACGTTGACTCATCCGCATCTCATTCCACATTTTGCGATTTTCAAAGGTACTTTTTAAGCCGGAGCGTTTAATATCTTTAATCAAATCACTCATAGTTCGTTCATTAAAATTATAATAATGACTCAGCTTTTTTAGCTTGGCATAAATACGGGTAGGGTCTTCATCTGACCAGTCAGCCAATGACACAACGTATTCACGATCAAATTTAAAGGGATAGGGTTTCTTTGGTTCAATAACAATAACGCCGTGTAATCCTGTTTGTTCTTGATAGCCAGAGTGACTGTGATACCAGTAAGTGCCACTTTGGCTAACTGGAAAACGATAGGTAAATGTTTCACCTGGCTTAATACCGTTAAAGGTCAAACCGGGAACACCATCCATGCCATTTGGTAAAATCAAACCATGCCAGTGAATTGAGGTATCAACCGATAAATTATTTTTTACCCTTAGGGTAACGGTATCACCTTCTTTCCAGCGTAATGTTGGTGCGGGTACTGAGCCATTAATTGCTGTTGCAATACGATTTTTTCCAGTGAAATTTACCCGTTGCTCATCAATCGTTAAATCAAAAACTTTGCCTGTCAAAACGGGTTCTTTTTGCTGTCTGGAACGCATTGACTGACCTGCCTTGCCTCCTGCAACATCTTCTGCAACAGAAGAACAGCCAGTTAAGCCCAAACTTGCAATAGCACCACCTGCTGCAAGCCCTTTTACAAAGCGTCTGCGTGTTGCAAGTGGGTTTATATTCTGTGTCTTATTTATTCTCATTTTATTCTCTTTAAACTCTCTTTAATTTATTATTAGCGTGTGCTGCTTAATGAGTATGCGGCTTATCGTGATCATTCATCATTTTTTTAGGCTCTGCCTTATGATGACTATCACTGTTTGAATGCCCCATATTACCTTTCATACCACCCATCATCTTTTGCATATCTTCCATACTCATTTTTGAATGATCCATGCCGGGCATATTTTTTTTCATCATTTTTTGCATGTCTTCCATACTCATTTTGGAGTGATCCATTTTGCTCATATCCATCATTTTGCTTTTTCCACCTGGGTTTAGATTTTGAATGTAATTCACAAGCTCCCATATTTGTTTTTCATTCAGCGTGCCTTTCCAGGCTGGCATGGCACCACGACCGTTTGCAATCTTCCAGGCAAAATCACCATCCGGATGCATACCAGCCATTACGGTAAGATCAGCAGGTTTGGGGTTTAGTGCAGCACTTGCAGGTCCATCCCCTTTTGCTTTTGCTCCATGACAAGAAGCGCAATATTGAAAATAGGTCTTTTTTCCACGATCTATTGATGCTGGGTCAGATTTGACAGGGTTAGTTTTTTTAGCCGCTGCTTCTGGAGCCATCCAGTGAGCATTAGCGCCAGAGTGCGCATGACCACCGCCTTGTCCACCTTCTTTATGACTTCCCTCTGCAAATACCGCCGTGCTGGTGCTTGCTACAACAAATGTTAGAAATGAAAATGTAATGTTTTTCATGATGTTATCTCTTAAGTTAAATATTAAAAATAATGAAATTAAAAAGAAGTATTCAACTCAGCAGATTGAGCACAAAAACAGAGGCAGATTCAGACAATGCCCGCTTAGGAGTGAATAAGCCGACAAAAATCAATGATAATCATCCTAATCTTCATAAGGAGAAGATCAGGATAATAGTCATGAATGAAACACTGCCTGGCTATATAACGATTAGGAGGAGGGTATCCGCAAATATTAAGGAGTGAAAAGAAAAAATATATATTTACAAGATTGCCACAAGCTCACTAAACACCATCGTACAATTCTCTAAAGAGTTGAATACTTTACGGTGTGGTTTCTTGAACGATGCAAGCGCATCAAGCCAAAAAACCTAAACGCTATACGAGCGGAGGTGGTGTATGTACAGGGTGTACGATATGATAAAAATGAGACAAAAAGAAAGGCGGTTGCCTCATTCTATTTGGATAGAAAATAGCAGAAACCAGAGCAGTATTAAGATAGCCACTTGTTGTGCATTGTGTGGTATCACAGTTATCCACGCCCATCATTTTGCAATCAGTGTGTGAAGTACAAAACATTTTATTTTTTGATATATCTGACATACTCATACCAGACATGGAAACCTGTTCAGAAACCGTCATTTGCATTTTCTCATCAGACGCAAGCCCATTCACTGCCATCGCAGAGGGGATCAGCGTATTGATCGCAAAAATAAAAATGATGAGTCTTAAAAACATGCACGTAGTCTTGTTGATATTAATCAAATTGTCAAATAAATATACGTTTATTCTGACTAAATAGTTGCATTTTTTTGTTGCTATCGAAATCATTAGTTTAATGATACCTTCTTAAGCCTCAATGAATTCACTATCACTGAAACCGAACTAAAGCTCATTGCGGTTGCGGCAATCATTGGCGAAAGTAAAATACCAAATACAGGGAATAAAGCCCCCGCCGCAACAGGTACACCAAGAATATTGTAAATAAAGGCGAAGAACAGATTCTGCTTAATATTTTTCATTACCGCATGGCTTAGCTTTTTAGCTTTTACAATTCCCTGTAAATCGCCTTTAACCAGTGTGATTTCGGCACTTTCCATTGCAACATCAGTGCCTGTTCCCATGGCAATGCCCACATTAGATTGCGCCAAGGCGGGCGAATCATTAATACCATCACCTGCCATTGCCACTATTTTCCCCTGGTCTTGAAGTGCCTTTATTCGGTTTAACTTATCCTCAGGTAAACATTCAGCAACAAAATCACTTAAACCCAGTTCTTTGGCAACGGCTTTCGCTGTATTAGCGTTATCACCCGTCATCATTATGACTTCAACACCCTGATTCATAAGCTGATTAATTGCTTCTTTACTACTTTTCTTAATCGCATCTGAAATAGCAACATAACCCAGCGCCTTTCCATCAATCGCAATATAAGAAACCGTTTTTCCCAGTTTTTGCTCTGAAATAACCCTTGTATCAAGCTCGTCAGGGATAGGAACTTGCATCTGTTGCATTAATTTTTTATTGCCCAGTGCAACCGCCTTATTATCAACAAGACCAATCACACCCTTGCCTGCCACCGCTTCAAAATTATCAACTTCAAGCATTTCAATTGCGTCTTTGCGAGCATATTTAACAATCGCTTCTGCCAATGGATGTTCGCTGGACTGATTTAAAGAGGCTATCTGTTGCAGCAAATTGCTTGAACCTGAATCATCCAGCGCATACACTTTTTCTACCGATGGCTTGCCTTCAGTAATCGTGCCTGTTTTATCGGTAATCAAAACATCAACCTTATCCATTGTTTCCAGGGCTTCAGCATTTTTTATGAGAATACCTGACTGCGCACCCTTACCAACGCCGACCATGACGGACATTGGTGTTGCCAGACCAAGCGCACAGGGACAAGCAATAATTAATACCGCAATCGCATTAACAAAACCATAAACCAGCGCAGGCTCAGGACCAAACACCGCCCAAATAATGAAGGTAATAACCGCAACAGCAATGACAATCGGCACAAAATATTTTGAAATCGTATCCGCCAGTTTTTGAATCGGCGCTCGTGAACGACTGGCATCATTTACCATCTGAATGATTTGTGAAAGCAGTGTATCAGCCCCCACTTTCTCGGCTAGCATCACAAAGGATTTATTCCCATTGATCGTGCCTGAACTAACTTTATCGCCCGATTGTTTATCCACAGGAATCGGCTCACCTGTGATCATTGATTCATCAACACTGCCATGCCCATCCACAATTTTGCCATCAACCGGAATCTTGTCACCCGGTCTAACGCGTAATTGATCACCTACATTAATATCATGAATTGAAATCACAACATCTTCACCATTTTCAATTCTCACGGCTTCTGATGGTGCCAGTTTTAAAAGTTCTTTTAACGCGCCACTGGTTTGACTATGCGCTCTCGCCTCAAGCAACTGCCCAAGTAATACCAGCGTAAGAATCACGGCGGTTGCCTCAAAATAGAGATACACCGTCCCTTCTTCACTCTTAAAATCACTGGGGAAAATATCAGGGAAGAGCATTCCGATTACGCTAAACACAAAAGCAACGCCTGTACCAATACCAACAAGCGTAAACATATTAAGATTCATGGTCACGATAGATTTATAGGCGCGTTCAAAAAACATCCAGCAGGCATAAAAAACAACCGGCAAGGTTAAGAAAAACTGTACCCAGTTCCAGCTCTGTTGACTCATAATATTTGACAGTGGCTTACCAGGCAGTAAATCAGCCATTGCGATAAAGAAAACAGGCAAAGTAAAGAAGGTTGCCACTTTCATTTTCTTTAATAAATCTTGATAGGTTTTTTGCTCATTGCTCTCAGTAGGTTCCATAGGAACCAAGTCCATACCACAAATAGGGCATGAACCCGCCTGATCTTTAACCACTTCGGAGTGCATTGGGCATGTATATTGCGACGTTTGAACCGCCAAACTTGGCTGCTCCAACAAATCCATTCCACAAACAGGGCAACTACCCGCCTCAGGATAGGTTTTTTCACCTTCACAGTGCATTGGGCAATAGAAAACACCACTGTCAGAAGCTGTCGAAGCCACCCTGGAATGCATATGAACTTCGCCATGCTGATCTTTATGATGTGAGTGATTATGATGGTTGTCTGAATCAGGCGACTCAATGGTGTAATGCAAACCTGCAAGTGTCAAACTTTGCTGCAATTTTTCCAGAGAAATATGGGAACTCATGCTGATCGTTGCTTCAGATTTATCCAGGTTAACATCAACATCAGTCACTTCACGAATAGAATTTAATGCATCTTCAACACTGGTTTTACAACCTGTGCAAGTCATACCTGTAATTTTATACTTGTGTCGCATTATTGGTGATTTTATTTGCTTGTCTACTGTATATTGCATTTCCTTTCCCTATATTGAAGGTTTTTTAACTCACTCACAGGGAGGAGTCATCCCTTATACTCTTTGCGGTTAAGAGTCCTACAATTAGAGTGCATCGTTTTTGTGAAGAGCAAGGCGTAAATACACGGAGTAGATATTCTCTTTTGGCATAGAGTAATACTTTCAGGTACTTACAACGCGGTTATTCGCAAAACAAGATGTGCCTCTAATGGGGGTTTCTTGACCGTGAAGAGCATAACTTGTAGACAAAGCATACTGACTTAAACTTAGTGAAAACTTAGGGATAAATATATTCCCAGGTAAATATTACTAATGATGATAGAGTCTGCCCGGAAAGGAGAACGATTTTTCCCTTAATCTGCAAGTGCCTGCTCATAGCGGTATATTAATCCGCCAGATTGCCTGTTTTGTAGCGTAATTACACCACCAAGATGCTGGGCTATTTCCTGACTTATTGCAAGCCCCAGTCCATTCCCTGGCTGGTTACTCTCATTCACCCTATAAAAAGGTTGCATCACTTGTTGCAGTTCATTTTCTGGAATACCAATGCCAGTATCTTCTACCATAAAAACAGCTTTTCCAGCTTCTTTATAGAGACTGACATCTACTTGACCAGCAGGCGGAGAATAATGAATCGCATTATCTATTGCATTATAAACTAGCTGGCTTATTTGACCTTGTTGATCAAAAACAGAGATATTTTCATCCTGCCGGATCACGCCAAGATTAATATTACTTGTTTCAGCGAGAGGATATAACGATGCAATTGCTTCGCAAACAACCTGGTTTAAAGAGACGATTTCTCTTTTTTTGGTATTTCCATTTTGTAAACGAGCCAGATCAAGTAGTTGAGATACCAATGTAGCAAGTCTCGTTATACTCAGTTTTAAATTTTGTTGGCGTTGGCTTCTGTCATTTTCGGTTTTTGCCTTTTCAAGGTTTTCAAGTTGTAACGATAGAGAGGTAATCGGTGTACGTAACTCATGTGCCGCATCAGCAATAAAACGTTGCTGTTTTTGCATGGTTAATCTCACTCGTGATAATAGTGAATTGATCGAATTAACAAAGGGCATGATTTCTATCGGTATATTCTTCTCCTTTAAGGCTTGTGGGTTCGTGCCATCTTGATGGTCAATGGCTTTGGCTAGTAGAGAAAGAGAATGAAATTGCCGCTTTATAATAAAATGAATAATGAGTGACATGATTGCCACAAGCAAGATTAAAGGAAGAAAGACAGCCAGACTGCTACTTAGGGCAATTTCATCACGCAATCTGGTTTGTTGTGCAACAGAAAAACGCCGTTGTGTATCAGGCTGGGTGGTGATAAAAACGCGCCAGTTATCGCCATCAAGTTCCATGCTATGGAATCCATCTTTGATATCCAGAGGAATAACGGGAACGTGTTGCTTCTTGCCAAGCTGATTTATGATAATGGTTTCTATATTAATATCATGATTAAGCACGCGGGACTCGTTAAGTTTGCCAGCACGAATCAGCTTGGCAATCTCCAGCAGAGTGTGATCTTGTAGCTCTCTTGCCTGATTAAAGGCAACTCTTCCTGCAATTGCTCCGCCGACTAAAACAAAAGCCAGCGCAGTAAAAATAATCCATTGATTGAGTTCACGTTTTAAAGAGCGCTGTCGCATTTTTTGTTAACCATCATTTACTTACCATCCAGCCCATTCCGCGAATATTTTTTATTGCATCCTTACCCAGTTTTTTTCTTAAGGCATGAATCAGAAACTCAACCGCATTGCTGGCAACTTCTTCATTCCATCCGTAAAGACTTTCTTCAAGCTGATCTCGTGAAAAAATATTGCCCGGTCGAAGCATTAAAACATGTAACAGGGCATACTCCTTTGCCGAAAGGGTATAAGTCTGATTATCACGGATGACTTTGCGAGTGGATGGATCAAGCTCCATAATGGAATTGCTTAAAACGGGGTTGGCAATGCCATTATTGCGTCGCACCACAGCACGCATTCGGGCATGTAACTCATCAATAGAAAAAGGTTTTACCAGATAGTCATCCGCCCCAAGATCAAGACCCTTGATACGGTCTTCAACCGAATCTCGTGCGGTTAATATAATAACAGGCATATCCTTCCTGGCAGAACGAATATCCTTTAAGACGTCCAGCCCGTCTTTTCTGGGTAGACCCAAATCAAGTAAAACCAGAGAATAATTTTCCAGTTCAATAGATGAAGATGCGGTTACACCATCCTGAACCCAATCGACAGCATTACTTGTATCGTTCAAAGCCTGTTTTACAGCCTTTCCTATTAACTCGTCGTCTTCAACTAACAGTATGCGCATAATATTTTATTTAAACGATTTTTAATTTTATTTTTCCGGATCAGCTTTATCCCCTGTCCAAGAGAATTTCTACTGACTTAGAACCTGCCTGGAAATATGAGTCGTAGCGAAAAAGCTGAATCTGGCTGGATTTTCCAGGTGTCAGGCGATGACAGATAATGACAGAATACAAAGCACCCATCCCCCCTGTTTTTGATACTTTTTTAAAAAGTGTCAAAAACAGGGGGGATGGGTAGATAATCATTTTTAATGAATTATCAGTTACTTACAGTTGATTGAAGCCAGCGTGCTTTATACAAACGGTATGGGTCTAAATTGAGCAGCCCAGGGGTTGGGTCTGCGCCACCAGCGTTGTGCTACGGTGGCATATAATGCCCTGAAGTCGGTGGT